>JAZUIR010000027.1:0-26567 GCA_045642305.1 Oscillospiraceae bacterium
GCACCCGCTTCCACGAAATGATGAGATTGATTGTGAGGTTGACAGTGACGGCAGAGCGGCTTATTTTTTGCAGGCTGAAAATGGTTTATATGGGCGGATGGCTTTGATTTTGAAGTTGCTTTTTGAATTTGAAGGCAGGAAGGTTGATTATTTTATTGAAGCAAAATTTATGGATAAAATATGTGTTAATGAAAACTGCATAACCAGGTTTGAGCCCGGTTTACCTCGGCTTTTTTTAGAAAAAAATGAATTTTTAAGCTGTGCTTATTGCGATGAACGGCAGGTTTTGTAGTTTTGAAAAAGGTTGTTGTGTTGTTTTGTAGTAAGCACTCAAACAGGAAAACATCAAGGCTTTTGTTGCGGTTTTTTAGCAATTTGGTTTACGATTTTAAAAAAATTGAAATTGTAAAAATTGACATATATAATCTAAAAATTTTATTTTGTGATGGCTGTGGGATGTGTTTTTCAAAATTTGGTTGTCCGAAAAATAATCAAGATGATTTTTTAAAAGTTGTGGAAAAAATAAAAAATTCGAATTATTTTGTTCTGGCTTCTAATGTGTTTTTCTCGGGGTTTCCGGCCAAATTAAAAGCTTTAATTGATAGATGTGAGCAGTTCTATTGTGAAAAAATGCGAGGTGAAACCAAGTTTAAAAATCTAAGGTTAAAAAAAGCATTTCTTGTGTTGTGTGCAGGCAACTTAGATGTGGCAAGTTTAAAAACAATGATTAGAAGTTGCAAGCAGTTTTTTGATTGTTTAGACTTAAGCTTTGAAGGCGGTTTGGTTGCTCCAAAAACCGATTATTGCAATCGTTTCTTTTCAATTGAAAAGTTTTTTTAGGCTTTTCTGATTTTTTTCATCGCTCGATATTATTACGCTGTCGTTTTCTAGTAGAACAGTGTCTCCACTTGGAACTATTGATTTTTTATCGCGGACTATTGAAATAACAAGCGTGTTTTTTGGCCATTTAATTTCTCTAATTTTTTGATTTTGTGTGTTGCGATTTTGTCCAACTCTAAATTCAACTATTGTTGTTCCTCCTGTTGCAAAATGGGTTATGAAATGGTGGTTTAGCGCGTTTAGTTGTTGTTGAACTATTTTTGAAAGCATTCCAGCGCTAGAAATGACAATATCAGCGGCAAGAGTTTGCATTATTTCAGCGTTTTTTGGGTTATTTGCTTTTGCTATTGTTGTTTTAACATTAAATTTTCGTTTTGCTAGCTGACAACAAACGAAATTGTCCTCGTCTTTTCCTGTGAGTGCAATCAAAATTTCGGTTTGTTTTATGTTGGCTCTCATCAAAGTTTCGATTCTTGATCCATCGCCATATATTACAGGAACATCGAGCTTGTTTGCTGCAACAATTGAGCTAAAATGATCGGATTCAATTAGGTTTAGTTGATGGTTTGTGTTTTTAACCAAAATTTTTGTTAAATAATAGCCGATGCTGCCTATTCCAACGATTATTATGTTCATATATGCTTGGCCTTTCTAAAATTAATTAAAGTTTTGAAACATAAATTAATCGGTCGGTTTTGCAAACTTCACGATTATTTTGTTTGCTTAAGATTTCGAGTTCATTGTTTTTGTCTAAAAAACCAATCAGTTTGTTATCATTAACATATTCTAAATCTAGGAAGGTTTTGTTTTTCATCCATCTAGCATAATTTAATGTTTTGACTTTTAATGAAGATTTTCCGAATTCGAGGGTTTTGTTTTCATCTAATTCGAAGATTTTTGCATATATCGAATCAAATGCTAGCATAGTTGGTGAAATTGTGTTGAATCCCATTTGTTTGAAAAGTTCATTTTTCGTAGGGTCTAATATTCTAACCACTATGTTGCTAACGTTAAACATTTGTTTAATTGTTTGAGCTGCCATTATGTTTTTGTTGTCGCTTTCGGTTACGCATATTACGCAGTCACAGTTTTCTATTCCAGCGGATTTTATTGTGTCGTAGTCGAGCGGGTTGCCTGGAACTAAAATTCCTGAAAAGTTTTCGCTAAGGTTGTTTGCTAGGTTTTGTTTTGATCCTATTACTGCTATGTCATGGTTTTCTGAGTCGAGAAGATTTGCAAGCTGTGAGCCCAGTTGGCCGCATCCAATTACCAGAATGTTCAATTTTGGTCACCTTATTTTCGATTTTTGGACTATATGATAACACATTTCTGCTGTTTTTAAAATATTTATTTATGAATAGGGCATGTTTAATCTGAATAGAATTGACCATGTGTTTTTAAATATATTGCAAAAAGGAGGAAATAATAGCAATATGATAATAAATAAAAGCTAGAGATTAGTTCGTGGTTTGTTGCTATTTCGCTATATTTGTTAAAAAGTGTTTGAAATTGAATGGTCATTGATATTATAATCAATAGTTGTGGGAAGCAGAATTAGTTGTGGGAAGCAGAATTGTTTATTGTTTTACTTGTTTTGAAATAAATTTATGTTAAAAATGTATTTTTGTTTTTGAGGTGAAATTGTTTGAAAAAAAAATTTATTATGTGGATTTTAACTTTAATTGTTGCTTTTTTAGGAGTTATTTTTGCTGTGGTTTCTTTTTTTAAAAACAAGAATTTTTTTTGGCGTTCTAAAAATAGTGACGGTGATTGTGAAGGGTTAGACGAAAACGAAGAATTTGATGAGGATTCAAATGACGGCGTCAAAAACGTTGAAGATGAAATTGTTAATGTGGAAAGTTATGATGTTGTAGATAAAAAGGCCGATGAAGAGGTTGATTCGTTTGATGATTATGTTGATTTGTATGATGATGGTGAGAGTGAAATTAATTATGATGTTGACTGACAACAATTCTGTTTGTTAGCTTGACAACTTTAATATTAATAAATTATACTTTAGAGCGTGAGAATGATGTGAATAACCTAAGCCTTGCTTGATCTGTGTGAGGTTTTGTGCGGTTGATTGGTTTTTATTTTCGTGTTGGGTGTTTTTTGTGTTAAAATGTTCGTGTAAATAATATAAAGCGGTGATGCATATTAATATGTTTTATGTTTTTATCGCGAGCTGAGTTACGGTTGATTTATCTGGCGAATTTAGAAGATATGCATAACCCATATGTTAAATATGTTAAAAAAATAGCGAAGTAGAAGTTTTGGTTTGTTCTGTTGCTTTAGCAGAAGAGTCAGTGTGCGCAATTTTGTGTTATGTTTGCGGTTGGGTTTGAAATTTTTAAACATATTAGGTGTTTTTTACATAATCAAGTTTTATTTCCATATTTTTGTTTAGTTGATCGTTTTAGTTTAGAAATCAGAAAGGGATTATTCAGCAGTGGATCAAAAAAAAGAAAGTTTAAATTCTAAAAAAAGCAAACCGGTTTCCAAAAAATCTGGTTCATCTGGTGTTGTTCGCGCAGCTAAAAAAACTTTGAAACAACCCACTTTAACCTCTAGGAGCCATTCGAAAAAAGCCCCTGCGACTGTTCAGGCGGTGGTTTCAAGATCTGGTTCAAAAAAACAAGCTGGTTATTCTGTAAAAATAGTTCATTTGGGTGGTCTTGACGAAATTGGGAAAAATATGGTATGTTTTGAATGCAAAAATGACATGATTGTTGTTGATTGTGGAATGGGTTTTCCTGATGTTGATATGTTGGGTGTGGATTTGGTTCTACCTGATTATAGTTATATTGCGAAAAATTCTAACAAACTTCGTGCAATTATAATAACTCATGGGCATGAGGACCATATTGGTGGTATACCGTATTTTCTAAAAAAATTTAATGTTCCGCTATATGCTACGCGACTCACTATCGGTTTGATTGAAGAAAAATTAAAAGAACATGGGCTGTTAAAAAACGCTAAGCTAAATGTTTGCACTCCGAGAAAGTTGATGAAGTTTGGTTGTTTTTCGGTTGAAATGATCGCAGTAAATCATTCGATTCCCGATGCTGTTGGTTTGGCAATAAACACTCCGGCAGGGACAATAATTCATACAGGTGACTTTAAAATTGACTTCAGTCCAATAGATGGAGAAGTTATTGATTTAGCGCGTTTTTCTGAGCTCGGAAGCAAAGGAGTTTTGCTTTTGATGGCTGATTCAACAAACGCTGAGCAGCCCGGCAGCACGATGCCTGAAAGGCAGGTTGGTGAGTCGTTTCAAAAGCTTTTTCAGCAGGCAAAAGATAGGCGAATAATTGTTGCGTCATTTTCTTCAAACATTCATAGAATTCAGCAGATTGTTGATAATGCTGTAAAATATGATAGATACGTTGCCGTGTCGGGTCGTAGCATGGAAAATGTTGTTGAAAAGGCGGTTGAGCTTGGTTATCTAAAAATTCCTAAAGGTGTGATGCTTTCTATAGAAGCGATTTCGAGGCAGCCAAAAAATAAAGTTATTATAATAACTACAGGCAGTCAGGGCGAGCCGATGAGCGCGCTTTCGAGAATGGCAAGCGGTAATCACAAAAATGTTTCCATAAACAGCGAGGATTTTATAATAATTTCGGCTTCCTCCATTCCGGGTAATGAGAAGTTAGTCACGAAGGTGGTTAACGATTTAATGAAGCTTGGCGCTAAGGTTATTTACGAGAAAATGTGTGAGGTGCACACATCGGGTCACGCTTGTCAGAACGAGCTAAAAACTATGCTTATGCTTGTTAAGCCGAAGTTTTTTATGCCGGTTCATGGTGAATATAAGCATTTGAAGATGCATTCTGATTTGGCGGCTGCGCTTGGAATGCCTTTGAAGAACATAATAATTTCTGAAATAGGGCGTGTTGTTGAAATTAATTCGCGTGGAGTTCATGTTAAAGAAACTGTTCCTTCGGGTTGTGTGTTTGTTGACGGATTAGGTGTTGGTGATGTTGGTTCAATTGTTTTGCGTGATCGTAAGATTTTATCGCAGGATGGTCTCATAATTGTTGCTGCAGCAATTGAACACAATTCACTACAGCTCATAAGTGGTCCTGAAATAATTTCTCGTGGTTTTGTTTATGTTAGGGAATCGGGTGAATTGTTTGGTGAAATCAGAAGAATTGTTAAAGGTGTTTTAAACAAGTGTTTTGAAAAAGATGTTCATGATTGGTCGGTGTATAAAACCGCAATTAAGGATGAGCTTTCGAATTTTATTTTTAGAAAAACTCGTAGAAGTCCGATGATTTTGCCTTTAGTTTTAGAAATTTAATTTTATTTTTGGTTTTATGTAAATTAGGGTGGATGATTTTAGGCGGATGTCGATGAAAAATAGGAATAAAAACAAAGGAAATTTTTCAGAATTTGGATTTAAACGTAGGAGATTCGGGCTTTTGTTCGATGAGTTTAATTTCAGGGTCAGGATTTTTTTAGCGTTGTTTTTTTCGTGGTTCGTTGTTTTTGGTGTTGTGTTGGGCGTGTTTCGTGGTCTAATAATTTTGTTAGTTTTTTGTTTAATTTTTTTTATAATTATTCTATATGGTTATTTGATTTTTTTGGAATATAGAAAGAAGAGATGTAGATTAGTAAATCAGTTGTTGTGTAATTTTGAAACGCAAAATAGAGGCAGTTTGTTTAATTTTCCGTTGCCGGTTGCTGTTTGTTCGAATGTTGGAACTTTGCTGTGGTATAACGACCGGTTAAAAAAAGCCTTGGGTTTTGAAAAAGATTTTGCCGGGGTTGATTTTTTGTCTTTTTTGAAACATTCTCTAAAAGATTTTTGTGTTGACGAAGGGGTTATGGTGAGTGTTGTTAAAAAGCATTTTAAGGTTCGCGGCAGCTATTTTGAAAAGAGCAGAGTTTTTGTGCTTTTGTTTGAAGATGTTACGGGTTTTGTGGCTTTGCGTAATCGATATTACTCATCAAGGGTTTGTGTCCTATATTTTGTTATCGACAACTACCGAGAAATTTTAACTAATAGGAAAGAAAGTGAAAAGTCAGCAATTGTTGGCAGGGTTGATGATTTGATTGAAAGTTTTGTTGATTGTCATGGCGGGATAATGCAAAAGTATAGGGAAGATGAGTTTTTAATAATTTTAAACAGCAAGAGTTTCAATGAAATAGCTAAGAACAAGTTTAAAATTTTGCAGATTGTTAAAGATTCTATAAAAACTGAAAAAAAGTGTGAATTAACTTTGTCGATTGGCGCTGGGTGTGAAGCTGAAAGTTTTTTAGAGTGCAAAAAGCTTGCGTTTCAGGCCCTTGACATGGCGCTTGGTAGAGGTGGCGATCAGGCTGTGGTTAAAACTCCAACCTTAATTAATTTTTATGGAGGCAGCTCAAGAGAACTCTACAAAAGCAGTAGGGTGAAGGCTCGAGTTGTTGCTAGGGCGCTTTTGGAGCTTGTCAAAACGGCGAGCAATGTTCTAATTATGGGCCATAAGTTTGGTGACCTCGACAGTTGTGGTTCTGCGATTGGTTTGGCTTTGGCGCTCAAAAACTTTAAAAAGAGCAGTTTTGTTGCGGTTAATAAATCGCAGAATCTATCGAAAATGTTGTTCGAAAAGGTTAGTGAAGCTGGCAATGATGATTTGGTGGTAGATTCAAATTTTGCGGTTAACATGATTGAACCTGAAACTCTTTTAATTATTGTAGATACGCATAATTTGAGTTTGTTGGATTCTGTTAAAGTTTATGAATCATGTAAAAATGTTGTTGTCATTGATCATCACCGTAAAACGATTGATTGCGTTAAAAATTCTGTCATATTCTATCATGAACCATATGCTTCGTCAACGAGCGAGTTGGTTTGTGAACTTATTCAGCAGTTTTGTGATGAAAATTTAATAGGAGTTGTTGGTGCGCAAGCTCTTTTAGCGGGAATAATGCTAGACACGAAAAATTTTTCAATTAAGGTTGGCGTGCGCACCTTTGAAGCCGCGGCCTATTTGAAGCGACTCGGAGCCGACACGGTTGAGGTTAAAAAGCTGTTTTCTAGTTCGATTGAGTCATATTATAAGCGTTCGAAAATTGTTATTGATGCTCAAATATATAAAAACTGCGCTATTTCGGTTTCGCAGTTTAAAACGTCCGACATGAGGGTTATTGCTGCTCAAGCTGCTGATGATTTGCTTTCAATAGTTGGGGTTGAGGCTTCTTTTGTGATATATGAATTAGATGATATAACCCACATAGCAGCGAGGTCGCTTGGAAAATTTAATGTGCAGCTAATAATGGAACATTTTAAAGGGGGTGGTCATCAGTTGCAAGCTGCGTGTCAAATCAAAGATTTTAAGCCACAAAGGGTTTATGATTTGCTTGTTGAGGCAATTGATGGATGGCTTGGGAGTTAGGGTTATATTTTAAATTTGTGGAGGTTTTGAAATGAAAATATATTTATTAGAAGATGTTAAGGGAAAAGGCAAAAAGGGCGACATTATTGAAGTCAGCGATGGCTATGGAAGGAATTTTTTAATTCCAAAGAAGTTGGGAAAGTTAGTTGATGCTGAGGTGTTGTCGGAGAAAAAATCAAAGGACGATGCGGCTGTTTTTCATAGGGAACAGGAAATTTTACACGCGAAAGAAGTTGCTAAAATTTTAGATGGTAAAACGGTTGAAATAAAGGCTAAGGCTGGAGCGAATGGCAAATTGTTTGGTTCCATAACTTCTAAAGAGGTTGCTGCAGCCTTGAAAAATTTGTTTGATGTTGATGTTGATAAAAAGAAAATAGATTTGCCGGAAATTAAGCAGTTTGGAACTTTTAATTTTGTTGTGAAAATATATCCTAAAATTGTGGCCAACATGAAGGTTTTTGTTATCGAAGAACAGAGTTAATTAGGTGATTTTATGAGTTTAAATGATGGGTTTGATTATGAAGGTTTGCCTTATAATATGGAAGCAGAACAAAGTGTTTTGGGTGCTCTAATTTTGAGTCCAAGTAATATTGTTGAAGTGTTTTCTATTGTGTCTAAGGAAAGTTTTTATAGCGAAGAAAATAGGCAGATTTTTGTTGTTTTAACCGATTTATTTATTGAAGGCGCTAAAATAGATTTCATAACGGTTCTAGAGATGGTGGTTGCAAAAAGAATTTTTGTTTCTTCTGATGAGGCAAAGCTATATTTGACTCATTTGATGGATTTGGTTCCTTCAATTTCGAATTTAAATACTTATTGCAAAATAGTTAAAGATAAATATATTCTACGTTGTTTGATTTTGGCTGCAAAAAAAATTGAAAATTTAGCTGTTCAAGGCGAAGGTGACGTTGAAACTATTTTAGATTTGGCTGAGCAGGAAGTTTTTGAGATAAGGCAAGGAAAGAATAGCAAAAACTTGGTTTCCATAGATGAGGTTATTGCGCGCGAGTTTGATCATCTTGAGAAGGTTGTTAGCGGAACTGAAAAAGTTGCTCTTTCGTCGGGCTACTCGTCGTTAGATGCCGTTTTGACTGGGCTTAATCCTTCTGATTTGATTGTTTTGGCTGCTAGGCCTGCCATGGGAAAAACCAGTTTTGCTTTAAATATAGCGACAAGAGTTGCAAAAAATAGCAAAAAAAATGTTGTAATATTTTCACTTGAGATGTCTATACAGCAGTTGGTTGAGCGAATGCTTTCAAGTGAGTGTTCTATTCTGTCAAACAAGCTCCATCTAGGTAATTTAGAAAATGATGAGTGGGCACTTTTGGCAGCAGGAGCCCAAGAACTTTCGCAATGTAACATATTTTTTGATGATAGTCCTAATCCAACTGTTGCTGAAATGAAGGCAAAACTTAGGCGGTTTTCGGAAATAGGCCTTGTCATAATTGACTATTTACAGCTTATGTCTACCGGAAAAAGCCAGGGCAACAGGGTTCAGGAAATTTCAGAAATAACGCGAATGCTTAAAATTTTGGCAAAAGAGTTAAATGTTGCGGTTATTGCGATTTCGCAGCTTGCTCGTGGCCCCGAAACCAGGCAAGATCATAGGCCGCTTCTTTCTGATTTGCGCGAATCGGGTTCAATTGAACAAGATGCTGATATAGTTTTGTTTCTATATCGTGACGAGTACTATAACCCTGAACAAGCGAGGCCAGGTGTTGCGGAGTGTATTGTTGCAAAAAACAGGCATGGGCAAACGGGTTCGTTTGAGTTGGGTTTTGAAGGTAGGTTCACAAGATTTGTGGGGTTAGACAGGTTTCATGAAGAAGTTAATTAGTGAAAGAATCAAAAGGGTTGTTGATGGTTTTTTTAAACAGGAAGAAAAAATAGTTGTTGGTGTTTCTGGTGGAGCTGATTCTATGACTTTGCTTCATTGTTTAATGAGTTCTGAAAAAAAATTCGAGCTGATTGTTGCACATTTTAATCATAATTTACGCGGCAGTGAAAGTGATGATGATGAAAGTTTTGTTCGAAATTTTTGTTTTGAAAACAACTTAAAATTCGTTTGCAAAAGTTTAAATATTTTGCAGATTGCAAGAAAAAATAAGGTTTCAGTTGAGTTTGCTGGTCGAGTTGAACGCTATAGGTTTTTTGAGCAATTTGGAATCACAATAGCAACAGCCCATACTCTATCGGACAGAATAGAAACAATGTTTTTTAACATGGCAAGAGGTTGCAGTCTTAAGGGGCTTTGTTCTATTCCTAGTCAGAGAGGAAAAATTAAAAGACCGCTTATTTCATTTACTAGACATGATGTTGAATCATATTGTTTTGAAAATATGCTTAGTTATAGGAATGATTCAAGCAATTTTAGTCTAAAATATTCTAGAAATAGAATACGGCATAGGGTTATTCCTGAATTTAGGTCGCTAAATTTTAATTTTGAAGTAAGTGTTGCAAAAATGTTGAATGGACTTGAGCAAGATGAGTTTTATTTTTTTGGAATTGTTGAGAAAATTTTAAAAAATGGGCTTGTTGAACAAGGTTTACAGGTTAAGAATTTGGCTTTAAAACCGTTTTCGATTAAAAGCAGGGTTGTTTTTGAATTTTTGAAAAAAAGCGGGGTTGAGCCAAATTTTAAGATTGTTTCTAGTGTTCTTGATTTGATTCAAAAAGGCGTTGGCAGATTGGGCATATCACAAAACAGGATGATTGTTTGCAAAGGTGGTTTATTGTGTGTTAAAAAGATGAAAGAGGCTAAAAAGTTTGACTTTGTTTTTCCGCAATTAGTGGAGTTTTCCTACAAAAATTTATATTTTATTAAAACAAAAATTAGTTATTTTAACTATTTTTTGAATAAGCTGCCGTGTTTGTTTCTTTTCAAATTTGATTATGATAAAATAAAGGGGCTGGTTCATTTGCGAAACAGGCAAAATGGCGACAGAATAAGGCTTAGGAATAGGCCTACTAAAAAGCTTAAGTGTTTGATGCAGGAAGCAAGAATTGATTTGCAAAGGCGTGACGAAGTTGTTGTTTTAGCTGATGATCGAGGGCCGTTTTGGGTTTGTGGTTTTGGTTTAGATGAACGGGTTTTGGTGGATGATAAAACTAAGAATTTGATTATGGTTTTTGAGAAGAGTTAAAGTTTTGTTTTCCTAGAACATATTTATTTTAAGAATTTGGTTTTTGTGGTTTTATTAAATTGTTTACGCCCCGGAAAATTTTAGGAGGATTTAAATTTGAGCAGTAAGAAGCGAACGAATGGTTTTGTTATATTGTCAATAGTTCTTGGGATTGTTGCTTTGTTTGGAATTTTAACATTCGGTAATTTTAAAGTTTTGAACAACAATTCGAAGTATTATGAAATTTTAGGGTATTATCAAAAAGATGAGGTGTTAAAATCTACTTTAGAATTTAGTTCAGGTAATTTGCACTATGTTCTAAAAAAAGATAGGGACAGGACTCATGTCTATAAGGTTCCAAGTGTTGTTGTGTTTTTCAAGTCGGTCAATGAAATAGTTTGCAAAAACAACAATTCTGATTTATCTAATGCTAAAGATACGATAAACTATGTTCGTGGCCGAGATTTTTCATGGATTTTGTCGCTTGCTCCCAGTGTTTTAGGGATTTTAATAATGATAATGTGGTTTTTGTTTATTTTGAAGTTTCCTGGTTCTGGCGTTGGTCGGCTTGGTCAATTTGGCAGGGGTGGTTTTAAAAAAAGCGACCCTAATGGATCAAACAAAACAACTTTTGCCGATGTGGCAGGAGCCGATGAGGAAAAGGCAGAGCTTGCTGATGTTATTGATTTTTTAAAAAATCCTAAAAAATTTATTGATATGGGAGCTCGAATTCCAAAAGGAGTGCTTCTTATTGGGCCGCCTGGAACTGGAAAAACCTTGTTAGCACGAGCTGTTGCTGGTGAGGCAAACGTGTCATTTTTCACAATAGCAGCGTCGGCTTTTGTTGAGCTCTATGTTGGAATGGGTGCGTCAAGGGTTCGCGATTTGTTTGAGCAAGCCAAGAAGGAGGCTCCTTCAATAATTTTTATCGACGAGATTGATGCAGTTGGTCGTCATAGGGGCGCTGGTCTTGGCGGAGGCCACGATGAGCGTGAGCAGACTTTAAATCAGCTTTTGGTTGAAATGGATGGGTTTAGCGCAAACGAAGGTTTAGTGGTTATTGCCGCAACTAACAGAAGCGATATTCTTGATCCGGCGCTTTTGAGGCCAGGCAGATTCGATAGACGTGTTAATTTTGTTTATCCTGATGTTAAAGGCAGGGAAGACATTTTAAAGGTTCACTCTAAAGGCAAGTCGATTGGGTTTGATGTTGATTGGTCGGTGGTTGCAAGGTCGACTGTGGGTTTGACTGGGGCTGATTTAGCGAATTTGATTAATGAATCAGCGCTGTTGGCTGTTAAAAAAGGGCACAAGGCCATAACTCTAGCCGACATTGAAGAAGCCTTTATCAAGGTTATTATGGGGCCAGAAAAGAGATCTAGAGTTTTGCATGATGATGAACGCAAACTAACTGCCTATCACGAAGCGGGTCACGCTGTTGCAACACATTTTTGCCCTTCGCAGGACGCGGTTTATTCCATTTCAATAATTCCTCGAGGCTATGCTGGGGGCTACACCATGTCGTTGCCGGAGCGCGATATTGATTATGTTTTGAAAAATAAAATGGAAGAATCGTTGGTTGTTGCTTTGGGTGGTAGAGTTGCAGAGAGCTTGATTTTAGATGATGTTTCTACAGGGGCTTATAGTGACATAAAATATGTTACTGCGACTGCGCGTGATATGGTTAAAACATATGGGTTTACTGATTCGCTTGGTCCAATAATTTATGGTTCTGGTGAGAAGGAAGTTTTTTTAGGGCTTGTTTCAAACACACCAAATTATTCTGAATCAACTGCAAACAAGATAGATCAGGAGGTTAAGCGAATAGTTGATGAAGCTTATGAAAAATGCAGAAAAATTTTATCTGATAATTTAAAATTTGTTCACATTGTTGCTGCATATCTTCTTAAAAAAGAGAAGATGGATGGTAAGGAGTTTGAGGATGTTATGTCTGGTAAAATAACCATGGAAGATGTCAAAAATATGGAAGAGGCAAGGTTGCTTGGAGTAAAAAAGAGCAGTGGTTTTTGTGAGGAAGATGGTAAGGGAACTAAAGATAGTGATTCTGATAAAGATGTTTGATGATATTGAAAAAAACTAAATTTGTTGCTAGAATGGTTGAGCATGGCAGTAAAATTTTAAAAATTGGGTCGGGTTGGTGATGTTTAGTTTGGCAAAAGATGTTATAGAAAAAATTGAAAAGGCAGAGCAAAGGTGTGAAGATTTGGTTGAAATGGAAAAGGAAAAACTAAAACTTAGGCTTAAAGATGTTAAATTGAAGGTTAAGGAATGTTTTGGTGCTGAAAAAAAGAAAAATGCTGATGTTTATAGTAAGGCTGTTGAAGAGTTTAAGATTCGTGTTGATAAAAAAACCAAAGCCTATAAGGAAGAGGTTGATAGGGAATGTGCTGAAATTGAGGCTAATTTAAAAAAAAATGTTTCTAGGGCTATTGATTTTATCGTATCTAGGTTTTTGAATAGTTAATTGTTTAGTTAGTGTTGAAGGGGTTAATTTAATTAATGGCTATAGTTAGAATGAGGCCTTTTTGCGCAGTTGGCATGGTGGATTTTAGGCTTGGTTTTTTGCAGGGGTTGCAGAAGCTTGGCTGCGTTGAAATAGAAAGTTTGAAGACTGATTCAAGTTCGGTTGATTCTGATAGTTTTGACAAGGAAGATCGTCGATTGGATGATTTTGTTTCGCAAACCGGTAGGGCGATAGGGATTTTGGAAAGGTTTTGTGGATTTAAAAAAGGTTTATTTGGTTTAAAAAGGGTTGAACCAATTGGCAGTTTGCAAAAAATTGAAGCAGATTTTGAAGATTTGATGGCTAAGGTTGAACGTATTAATTTTTGTGGAAAGAAAATTGAACGGAATTTGGTTGAAATTTCGAATTTAAATAGCGAAAAAATCGGTTTAGAGCCTTATTTGAATTTTGACTATTTCTTAAAAAATTTTGAAACAAAACAAACTTTTTGCGTTGTTGGAAGTTTTCCTATGCGTTTTACTAAACAGAAAATTGAAGCTCTGATTGGTGAAGATGTTTATTTTGAAATAATTTTTGAAAACAAGTTCAAAACTGTTGTTTTTTTTGTTGTTTTAAAGGGCGAATATTCACAATTGCTTAAAAAAGTTTCAAAGTTTGGATTTTCGAGTTTGAATTTGAATTGTGTTGATAAAACTGCAAGACAGCGGTTTGATGAATGTTGTAGGCGGGTTGAGGCTTTAAATTTTGAAAATTCTGAATTGGAAGATGAAATAAAAAAAAATAGCTGTTTTGCTAAGAGGTTCAAACTTTTTTTTGATTATTTAAATTTAAAAATTGATGAGCATAGGCAATTTAACAGGTTGTGTAAGATGAGGCACACGTTTTTTTTAAGCGGTTATTTAAATCCGAATTGTGAAATTAGTTTTAGAAAACTTGCTGAGAAGTTTGGTGTTTATTTTAAAATTTCAGAGCCGAATTCAAGTTCTCCGGTTGATTTTAAAAATATTGGAATTGTTGAGGCGGTTGAAAATGTTACAAAAACATATTCTATGCCTTCGAGTCGTGATGTTGACCCAAACAAATGGGTTGCTTTTTTTCATTATCTGTTTTTTGGAATAATGTTTTCCGATGCTGGTTATGGAATTGTTATGGCGCTTATTTGTTCGTTTTTTGCGTTTTCTAGAAGGTTTGATAGGCAAGGTAAAAATCGGTTTAAAATGTTTTTTTGGTGTGGCATATCGACAACCTTTTGGGGCCTAATGTTTGGCAGTTTTTTTGGAGATTTTATTGGAATTGCGTCTAAAACTTTTTTTAATTCAGGTTTTAGTCTTTCACCTGTTTTTATTGATGCTATAAATGAGCCTTTGAAGCTTTTAAGTTTTAGTTTGCTTTTGGGTTTGTTTCAAATTTTTGTTGGTGTTTTGTTGAAATTTTTTGTTCTTTTGAAACACAAGAATTACTTGGAAGCTTTTTTTGTGCAGCTTGATTGGATTTTTGTTTTGTTGGGTGCCGGAGTTTTTTTTGTCGCGTCAATGTTTGGTTTGAAGGGCTTTTTGGTTTTGGCTGGAGTTGTTTTAGTGGTTGTTGGATTTGTTATGTTAGTTTTTTTTAGTGGTTATAAAAAACATGGAATAATGAAACTGGTTGGTGGTTTTTTAAACCTCTATGGAGTCACTTCTTTTGTTGGTGATGTGCTGTCATATTGCAGGTTAATGGCGCTTGCTATAGCGACTGGAGTTGTTGCAAGTGTTGTTAATTTGCTGTCAAGTATGCTGTGTTTTAATGTTTTTGGTTTTGTGTTGTTTGTGTTGGTTTTTATGTTTGGTCATGCAATGAATTTTGCAGTCAATGCGCTAGGAGCCTACGTTCACACTGTTAGGTTGCAATATGTTGAATTTTTTAGTAAGTTCTATGAAGGCGGGGGAAGGTTGTTTTTGCCGTTTAAAATGAACACGAAATATTTTGAATTTGTTTTTTCTGATTGCAATAATTCTGATTTTGATTGAATTTTTAATTAAATTTTTTGGAGGAATAATCAAAAATGGTTTTTTTAACTTTTCTAAGCATAGCAATAGCTGTTAGTTTTGCATCAATTGGTTCTGCAAGGGCTGTTGGAATTGCAAGTGAGGCAGCTAGTGGAGTAATATCATCAGACCCGAATAAATTTGGAAAGCTTTTGGTTTTACAGTTGCTTCCAGGTTCTCAGGGAATATATGGCCTTTTAATTTCAGTTATGATTCTGGTTAAAACTAAAATTTTGTCGGGTGAAATTCCGGCAGCGTTGCTTAGTGGGTTTGATGTTAATTTGTCGTTTTTGGCGGCAAGTGTTCCGATTGCCATAGGGGGTTATTTTTCGGCTATTGCGCAGGGCAGGGCTTGTGCTGCTGGCGCTGGCATAATTGCAAAACAGCCACAAGATAGTTCAAAAGCGATAGTTTGCGCGTCTTTAATTGAGCTTTATGCACTTTTTTCTTTCATAGTTTCACTTTTGATGGTCATGAATATAAAAATTTAACCATATATTGATGAATTCGAAACAGGAGTTTGAGTGTTTTAATGAACGCATTAGAAAAAATATTTTCGCAGATTAATTTGAGTGCTAAAAAAGAAATTAAAAGACTTAGAACTGAACATGAAGTTAAATGTGAAAAGGTGATTAGCAAATATGAAGCAGTGTTGAGTGATGAATTGGTTAGATTAGAAAAAAAAATCAAAAGTTTTAAGCGAAGATTAAAACTCAAAACTGATGCAGAAAATTTGATTTTTAAAAATAAGGCAATTTTACAAACAAAGCAGGCTGTGGTTTCTGAAGTTGTTGAATTGGCGTTTGAGGCTATAATAACTAAAAATATGTATGAAAGTCAATATTTTAGTTTTATGGAACGTTTGGTGGCGAAAAATTTGCCGACGAATAGTGGAATTGTTTGCAGTTTAATTTATGGTAGCGCTGATTTTGACAGGTTTGTTAAAAATTTAAGGTTTAAATCGAATGAATCTTTGAAGATAGAAAAATCTTATGAGTTTGATTATGGAGCAAGAATAGTTTGTTCCGATTTTGAGGTTGATTTGAGTTTAAAAAGTTTGCTTTTTGGTTGGTGTGACGGTTGCAGGCCAAAAATTTTGAAGGCTTTGCAGTTTGGGGAGTTTGATATTTAATGAGAAGCAGTGATTTGAATTATGCTAGAGCAGTTGGAATGATTAGAGCTTTTGAGGTTGATTTAATTAAAAAATCGAGTTTTTTGAAGTTAGAAAATTGCAAAAGTGTTGATCAATTTTTCGGTGAGCTTGGTGAGTTTGGTTTAAAATTTTCGAATGTTGAGGGTTTTGCTGATTTTGAGCGACAGCTTGACGAAAGATTTTTAAATATTGTTGAAGATATTAAAAGGTTTTGCCCGAGCAATGTTCCGTTTAATGTTTTGTTTTTGCAAAATGATTTTTTTAATTTGCAGGCAGTTTTGATGGCGAGTTTTTATGGTTTTGATTGGCGTGTATTGGTTAAAAGGCCTAATTTCTTGTCGGTTGATTTAATTAATGAATGCGTGGCAGAAAAAGATTTTGATTTGTTGCCGAGTCACTTTAAAAGTTTGGCTATTTGGTTGTTTGATGGACTTGAACAAAGGCAAAGTTGTTTTGAAATTTTTAAATATTATAATAAAAAAGTTTTTGAAACCAGATTAAAAATGGCTAAACCTTTTGATTGTTTATTTAATTTAACTCGACTTGAAATTGATTTTGAAAATCTGCGGATTATATTAAGAGCGATAGGTTTAAATTCAGATGAAACCTGTTTGCAAAACGGTTTAGTTAGCGGTGGTTTTGTCGATGAGAGTGCGTTGTTTGAGGCTTTTTGTGGAGGATTATCGGGTTTGACTAGTTTTTTAAAACTAAATTTGGGTTTAAACTTGAAAGATGTTTTAGAATATCCCAGTTTGGTTGATGGTTTTCTTTGCGAAAAGATTAATGATTTTTGGTTTTTAAATCGAAGTTCGTCGTTTGGTTTCGCGCCTATTGTGTTTTATTTGTTTGATTTGAAACAAGAACATCGAATTTTGAAGCATATTTTCACTAAAATTGTTCATTTAAAAAAGCGGTAGGTTAATGAAAGGAGTTTCTGTTGAGTGAAGCGAGTTGCTGTTGTTGGTTTAAACGATTCAATTAGGATTTTTTCTGTGGTTGGGGTTGAGGTTTTTGTTGTTTCAACTAAAAAAGAAGCATTGAGCCTGCTAAAAACACTTGATCATGATGGTTTTGCATTAATTTTTGTAACTAAGTCGTTGTGTGAATTAATTCCAAAAACAATTAAAAAGCATGATTTGGGTTTTATGCCATTGATAACTCAAATTCCGGGTTGATTTTTTAATTTTTCAGGTTAGGAGTTGGAAATTTTTGTTTCAGGTGGTTGGAAAAATAATTAAAATTTCGGGGCCGTTGGTTGTTGCCTCTAACATGGAAAAAGCCAATTTGTTTGACATGGTTCGAGTTGGAAGGTTTGGGCTTGTTGGCGAAATAGTTGAAATGCATTTTGGAAACGCCTCAATTCAGGTTTATGAGGACACGACAGGTCTTAAGCCTGGTGAGGAGGTTGTGTCACAGGGCGAACCATTGTCTATTGAGCTGGGACCTGGTTTGATTGGAAATGTTTTTGATGGAATAGGTCGACCGCTTGCCAGTTTGAAGCAAAAAAGTGGCAGCAGGCTTGTTAAAGGCACTTTTGCTCCAACGCTTGATAGGCAAAAAAAATGGCAGTTTACTGCAACTGCAAAGGTTGGAAATGTTTTGGAGCCTGGAGCTATTATTGGTTTTGTAAATGAAACTTTGGCTGTTAATCACAAAATAATGTTGCATCCTAGCGTTGGTGGTAGGCTTTTAGAAATTAATTCTGGTGATTTTTGCGTTGATGAGCCAATCGGAAAACTTGAAACCAAAACTGGAGATGTTGTTGCAATTAATCTTATGCATAGTTTTGCTGTTAGAAAATCGAGGCCGGTTGTTAGAAAAAATATTCCTTCAGAGCCATTAATTACAGGGCAGCGTGTTATTGATTTGTTGTTTCCTGTTGCAAAGGGTGGGGTTGCTGCTGTTCCTGGTCCGTTTGGTAGCGGTAAAACCATAGTGCAACATCAGCTTGCTAAGTGGTCGGATGTTGATGTGGTGGTTTATATTGGTTGCGGAGAACGAGGAAATGAAATAGCCGATGTTTTGAATGAGTTTCCTAAAATAGTTAATCCAAAAACTAAGCGGAGTTTAATGGAAAAAACTGTTCTTGTTGCTAACACTTCCGACATGCCAGTGGCGGCACGTGAAGCTTCGATTTATACTGGAATAACAATAGCTGAATATTTTCGTGACATGGGTTATGATGTGGCTTTAATGGCCGATTCAACTTCGCGTTGGGCTGAGGCGCTTCGTGAAATTTCAGGTAGGTTGCAGGAGATGCCAGGCGAAGAGGGTTACCCGGCCTATTTGCACAGCAGGCTTGCTGAGTTCTATGAAAGGGCAGGCAGCGCTGAAACCTTAAATAGAAGTAGGGCTTCGCTTTCCATAGTTGGAGCAGTTTCTCCTCCTGGCGGTGATATTTCGGAGCCGGTTTCGCAGGCAACTTTGAGAATTGTTAAGGTGTTTTGGTGTTTAGATTCGAATTTGGCCTATATGCGCCATTTTCCTGCTATTAATTGGCTTAAATCATATTCAATCTATGTTGACGAAATTGAGGATTGGTTTAAGGTAAATGTTTCGCCTGAATGGCCAAAAATTAGGGTTCATTTTATGAAAATTTTGCAGAAAGAAGCTGAAATTGAGGAAGTTGTAAAACTAATAGGAATAAATTCAATTAGCAGCCAGGATAGGGTGGTTTTGGAAACGGCAAAGATGATTCGGGAAGATTTTTTGCATCAAAATGCATATCACGAAAACGACAGTTACTCGATGCTTCGAAAGCAGTTTTTTTTAATGAAAATTGTTGAAAGGTTTTTTAAAAGAGCTGTTGAGGTTGCCAAGGAAGGGGTTAAACCAAAAAAAATAGTTGCAGTTAAGGTTAAAGACAAAATTGCTAGGTTTAAGTTTTTGAAGGATGATAGACTTGAATTAAATTATAGGCGGATTATGAGAAACATTGATTCAGAATTTGAAAGTTTGTTGCTTGAAGGAGAATGAAAATTTGGCAAAAGAATATCGTACTATTAAAGAAGTTTATGGGCCACTCATGTTGATTGAAAAGGTTGAAGATGTTCAGTTTAACGAGCTTGGCGAAATAGTTTTACAAAATGGTCAGACAAGGCTTTGTCAGGTTTTGGAGGTTGGTTCTAACCATGCGCTTGTTCAGCTGTTTGAGTCTGGCGCTGGAATAAATTTGAGTAGCAGCAAGGTTAGGTTTTTGGGGCATTCTATGGAGTTTGGGGTTTGTGCTGATTTGTGTGGCAGGGCGTTTGACGGAATAGGTCGCCCAATTGATGGGGGTCCGCAGATTTTGCCTGTGAAAAGCGTTGAAATTTGCGCGCCACCAATAAACCCAGCAGCTAGGGTTTGCCCAAGCGAGTTTGTTCAAACGGGGATTTCGGCAATTGATGGATTGAATACGTTGGTTAGAGGGCAGAAATTGCCAATTTTTTCGGCGAGTGGGTTGTCACACAACAAATTGGCAGCTCAAATTGCTAGGCAAGCAACAGTTTTAAACTCGAGTGAAAATTTTGCAGTTGTTTTTGCTGCTATTGGAATAACCTATGACGAAGCCAGTTTTTTTATTGAAAATTTCAGGTCAACTGGGGCTTTAAAAAATTCGGTTTTGTTTATTAATTTAGCAAACGATCATGCAATTGAACGGCTTGCCACCCCAAAAGTTGCGCTAACAGCAGCTGAGTTTTTGGCTTTTGAACTCGACATGCATGTTTTAGTTATTTTAACTGATATGACAAATTATGCCCAAGCTTTGAGGGAGGTTAGTGCTGCAAAACGCGAGATTCCAAGTAGGCGGGGCTATCCGGGTTATATGTATACCGATTTGGCTGCTATATATGAACGAGCAGGTAGGGTTGAAAACAAGAAAGGCAGCGTCACTATGATTCCGATTTTAACTATGCCTGAGGATGATAAAACGCATCCGATTCCTGATTTGACTGGTTACATTACCGAGGGGCAAATAATTTTGAGTAGGGAACTTAGTCAAAAAAATATTAATCCGCCGATTGATGTGCTGTCATCGCTTTCTAGATTAAAAAACAAGGGAATTGGTTTAGGTAAAACAAGGGTTGATCATTCGGATGTTTCTAATCAGCTTTTCGCGTGCTATGCTGTTGGAAAAAACACTAAAGAGCTCATGAATATTTTGGGGTCGGATGCCATTTCTGATTTAGAGAGGTTATATGTTCGGTTTGCCGATGAATTTGAGAGTAAGTTTGTTGCTCAAAGTTTTAAAACAAATCGAACAATTGAACAAACCTTAAATTTGAGCTGGCAGTTGCTTTCTATTTTGCCGAAAAGCGAGCTTAAACGAATAGATTTAGGCCTTATTGAGAAGTTTTTTGTGGAAAGAGTTGATTGAATGGCTGTTTTGGGTGTGAATGCAACCAGAATGGAGCTTGGAAAACTTAAAGAGAGGCTTGTTGCTTTCAAAAAGGGGCATAGGTTGCTTAAAAATAAGTGTGATGGAATGCAACGACATTTGATTAAAATTGAAGGTCAGGCATTGGCATTGCGGCGTGAAGTTGAGGCTAATTTGAATTCGGTTTTTTTAAAATTTGATGCGGCTAAGGCACAAACTTCAAGCGGTGAGGTTGATCTGCTTATTTCAACTGTTTGCAGGAAAAAGCTTTTGGTTGATTTTAAGAAGATTAATTTTATGGGGGTTGGGTTGCCAAACATTGAAGCAAAGGGTTTAAAATTTTTGGCTAATTTGCAGTATTTGTTGTTTCAAAGCAGTAGTTTTTTTGTTGACAGCGCGCGACAGGTTGCTGAGGTTTTGCCAAAACTTGTTATGCTTGCTCAAAAGGAAAAATCAGTGAATATTTTATGTCATGAAATTAAGCGAACCAGGCGCAGGGTTAATGCTCTAGAGTTTTTGATTATTCCAAACTGTGAGGAGACGATAAAATCGATTAGCCTAAAACTTGAGGAAAATGAACGTGGTGATATTGCGCGTTTGAGTCGTGTTGGGGATAAATAGTAATTTAGGGTTGCATTTTAAATTGATAGGTGTTAGATTTATAGACATGATATTTTGATAAGGTTGATGTGTTGGGTTAGTTTGAGTAAATATAATAAGATTTGGAGAAGGGTTTGAGTTTTTTTGAAAAACAGTGATGGTGGCAAAAATGTTGGAAAAGGCAGCGGATTTTCCAGCGGCAGGACAGGTTTTTTTAGTAGAGGTAGTGGTTTTGATTCTGGTAAAAAGCCTAAAAAAAAGCCGCACGGTGCCGGTGTTTCTGGAAAGTATTTTACTGTTTTCGTTTTGTTTTTGTTTTTTGTGGTTATGGCGTTTATGGGAGGTTTTTTTGGCGGTTGGTTTAGTCGTTATTTGGAAAAAAATAGCAATAAGCAACAGGACAGCTCATCGATTAAGCCTTTTGAAAGTGAAATTTTATTAAATAAATCGTTGAGTAGCCCAGATTTTGAAGCTGTGGTCGATCGAGTCACTCCTGCAATTGTTGGGATTTGTGCGCCTTCGTTTGATTATGACAAGTCGGCAATATCGAGAGGGAGGCTTAAAAGCAGGTTTCCATTTTTTGGTAATTTCTTTGATGATGATGATTTTGGTGGTGGTCGTAGTGGCTCAAATCAAAACATTGTATCTATCGTGAATGGGTCAGGGTTTTTTGTTAAAGATAAAAGAGGTAACTATTATATTATAACAAATTATCACGTAGTTAAGGATTATGTTGAAAATGTTTTAAATGGTTCGGTTAAAACAAATTCAAAGTTAGACAGACTTTCGATAATTTTGAAAAATAATATTTCTGATCCGAAAAAAGCTGAGGTTGTTGGCTATGATAGTGATTGTGATATAGCTGTTTTGAGAATTCCGAATTTTGATCATTCAAAGGTTTCATGTTTGAGTTTTGCAAATTCTGATTCAATCAAGGTTGGAGGGCAGGTTTTGGTTTTTGGCAGTCCTTTATCATTGAGTTATTATACGGTTACTTCGGGAATAGTTAGTGCGCGTCGAAAGATTGAACATGATGTGGGAAGTGGTGTTCGACCAATTGACGTTGTTCAAGTAGATGCTGCGATTAATTCAGGGAACTCGGGCGGTCCTGTTGTCAATGTTAAAGGTGAAGTTATTGGTGTTGCCACTGGAAAATATATTAATAGAGGAGTTGATGATCGAATTGATGGTTGCGGTATAGCGGTAGACATTAAACTTGTTGAGAATGTTTTTGATGCCGCTGTTAACAAAGGACTCAAAAATGAAGGTTCGAAATATCCTCATTTGGGGATAATATCAGCAGATCGTGATTCGATGTTCTCGTCGAGCATTGCCGGTGTTGTTATCGAAGCTTTCACTGATGATTCTGCAGCGCAGGCAGCCGGAATGAAGATTGGTGATTTGATTGTGTCGATTGATGATCAAGAAATATCATGCTTGTCTGATTTGATAAAAGTTGTTCGCAGTAAAAAAATTGGTGATGAGGTTAATGTTGTTGTTTGGAGACGAAGAGCAGATGGACCGCTTAAATTTAGTGTTAAGCTAAGTGCTGCAAAACCTGAATCGAACAAGAAGGTTAGGGCGCAACACTCTGAATAGTTTTTGGTTTTGTTTTTCGTTTTAATTCGGGTTCTATTTTGTAATTATTTCGAGGGCTTTGAGGCCTATATCGTTACGTTGAAATTTGTTTTCAAAATTAATTGTGGCGGCCGCATCATACGCTGTGTCTATTGCATTTTGGAGTGAGTTTTTTTTGGCAACAATGTTTAAAACTCTGCCTGAATTTGTTATGAATCTTGTGTTTTGCAGCGTTGTGCCGCTATGGAAAACAAAAACATCTTCAAATTCAGAGCTTTTTAGTTGACCATGTTCGGTTAGTCCTGTAATTTCAAATCCAGTTTGGAATTTGTCGGGGTAGCCGTTTGACGTTAGAACTAAGCATGCTGTGGCAGAATTTTCTGTAAATTTTGGTTGAATTTCATGGAGCGAACCCGTGCTTGTTGCAATTAAAATTTCAAGTAGATTGGTTTGTAGAAGAGGTAGGATAGCTTGTGTTTCTGGGTCGCCGAATCTGCAATTATATTCCACAACCTTTGGCCCTGTCTTGGTTAGCATAAGCCCAAAGTATAGGCAACCGCAAAAGGGTTTGTTTTCGTGTTTTAGCGCTTCAATTGTTGGCATAAAAATTTCATTCATGCAAAGGTCTTCCGTTTTTTTATCATATGATGGGGGGGGGGCGATTGCGCCCATTCCACCGGTGTTTGGGCCTGCATCGCCATCAAATGCTTTCTTGTGATCCATACATGATATTAGGGGTCGCACGACGTTTCCATCGGTTAGGCACAGAATTGAAGTTTCTGTTCCTTCTAAAAATTCTTCCACTACAATTTCATTACCGCTGTCGTTAAATTGTTTTTTAATCATTATATTTTCTATGGTGGTTGTTGCCTGTTCGAGGTTTTGTGAGATAAAAACTCCTTTACCATAAGCTAATCCGTCGGTTTTTATAACAATTGGGAATTGGTTGTTCGATTTTATGAAATCTATCGCTTTTTTTGGATCATTGAATGTTTTGAAGTTTGCTGTTGCTATATTATATTTTTTCATCAAATTTTTAGCAAAAACCTTGCTTGATTCGATTTGAGCAGCTTTTTTTGATGGTCCAAAACACGAGATTTTTGCTGATTTTAGGTGGTCAATCATTCCTTCTGCCAGCGGATTATCGGGTGTTACAATAACAAAGTCAATTTTTTTTGATACGGCAAATTCCTTAACTGATTTTATGTCTAATTCTGATATGTTAATGTTTTTTGCAATTGTTGCAGTGCCTCCATTTCCAGGAGCGCAAAAAATTTGAACGGTATCATCAAATTTTTTAATGGTATGAGCAATAGCGTGTTCGCGTCCGCCTTTGCCGATTATTAGAATTTTCATTTTTGTTTCAAACTCCCATCAATTTTTATTTAAATTTAGTGGAAAAATAGTCGTGTTTTTGTTAACGCCATGACTAGGTTTAGCTTGTTGCATTCGTCTATTATTTCACTATCACGAATTGACCCGCCTGGTTGGGCTATGATTTTTGCATTGAATTTTGTTGCCATTTTGACGCAATCGCTAAATGGGAAGAATCCATCGGAAGATAAACACATTTCACCGAACTTTTCCAGCCAAGTTTGTCTATCTTGTTCTGTTAAGGTTTCAGGTTTTAATTTAAAAAAGTGTTTCCAGTTGTCGTTTAGAAAAATTTCGCTGTTTTTGCCGTTTCTTATTAAATCGACAATTAAATTGTCTTTTTCAGGGCGTTTGATAGTTTCAAAAAAGTTAAGATTTCTAATTTTTGGATGGGTTCTTAAAGCAAAATTAACTGCTTTTTGTCCGGCAATTTTTGTGCAATCTATACGCGATTGTTGACCGGCTCCTATTCCTGTTGCCATTGCGTTATGCGCAAAACAAATTGAGTTTGATTGTGTATATTTGATTGTTATTGTTGCAACAATTAAATTAATTATATCAGATTTATTAATGTTTTTGTTTTTAGTCACTATATTTTTAAAAGTGTTGTTGTCTATTATTATATCGTTCCGTTTTTGTTCAAATGTTATTCCAAAAACTTGCCTTGTTTCTGTTTTTTCGGGTTTAAAGTTTGAATCTATTTGAACTATGTTATAGGTGCCACGTTTTTTTGTTTTTAAAATTTGCAATGCCTCTTCAGAAAATGATGGAGCTATTATTCCATCGGAAACTTCACGTTTCAAAATGGTTGCTGTTTGAAGGTCGCATTCATCGGACAGGGCCGCCCAATCGCCATAGGAACTCATTCTATCGGCGCCACGAGCCTTTGCGTAGGCTATTGCAATTTTTGAAGTTAGATTCAAATCGTTAACCATGCATGCCGATTGAAGGACGTTGTCAAAGTTGATTCCTATGGCTGCCCCTGCTGGGCTACAATGTTTGAATGAAGCGGCGGCAGGGCAGTTGGTTGCTAGTTTTAACTCGCTAACTAGTTGCCATCCGTTTAGTGCGTCTAAAAAGTTAATGTAGCCTGGGTTGCCGTTTAAAACTTTGATTGGAAGTGGTTTGTTGTTTTCCAGAAAAAGTCGGGCAGGAATTTGATTATTGTTACATCCATATTTTAATTTTAGTTCATTCATTTAAAAATAAAAACTCCTTTAAAATGGTTTGTTTTTGTTGTATATTATTCTGTGGTAGGAATTTGTTTTTAGGTCAATATATTCGGTGAATAGGCTTATTTTATTTTGCTGATTTAGTGAATTCCAAATTTGGTGGCTGAATTCGTTTTGGCAGTTTGGAATGTAGACGCTTTTGGGTTCGCCAAAAAAGCTTGCAGTGTTGTTGTTTACGTTTCCTGCGTAAGTGTGAATAAAAAAGCCCTGTCCATTTTGTGGGTTAGAATATTCAAAAAAGAAATGGTTTGTTGAGTTTGGATTGCCATTGTTGTTTTTTATTATTGAAATTTTTAATGTTGGTTTATTGCTTATTTCAACAAGAGCCGAAATTCTTGGTGTGAAAATTGGAGGGTCATTTTCAAAATTTCGTGTTTTTAGAGCATATTCAAAACTTTTGCCTTGTTTTAGAGCGTTTAGAATGTTTTGTGTTTGGTTGCCGTTGCCAACAATTATGAAATTTTTGAATTTAATTATGGGGTAATATGTTAGGAGATTTGCGTTTTCGGTTTGGTTTTTTAATGATTTTGTTTCTATTTTGTTTCTTTTGAAAACGAAAACTCTGTTTCTTGAATTTTCGCTGCGGCCCATTATGAAATAGGCGATAGCTAGGTTTTTGTTTTGCGTTTTTCCAACAACTATTCCGCGACCAGGATATATAAGTTTGCTTAAAATATTATTTAGCTTTTGCATTTTAAATTTCCCTTTTTTATTATAACTTTTTCGTTGATTATTTCGAGTTGGTTTGAACAAAATAGTTCAACTGCTTCGGGCAAAATTTTCCATTCGGCTTGTTCCATAACGCGTTGTTGAAGTGTTTTTGGAGTGTCATTATCCAAGATTTTAACGCTTTTTTGAATAACTATTGGCCCTCCATCGGCTATTTCATTAACAAAATGTACGGTGGCTCCGGTAATTTTAACTCCACGATTTAGTGCTTTTTCGTGCACATGAATTCCGAAACAGCCAATTCCACAAAATGCAGGAATAAGTGAAGGGTGTACATTTAAAATTTTGTTTTTGAATCTGTCAATAATTTTACTGCAAATAATTTGTATAAACCCAGCCAGAACAATTAAATCAGGCGAATTTTCATCTAGAACTTCAAAAAGTTTATTGTTGAATTCTTGTTCGTTTAAGCATTCTTTTTTGCAAACAATTGCGGTTTTAATGTTTGCCTGTTTGGCGCGTTCTAGTGCGAATGCGTTTTTGTTAGAGCTAATAACCAGTTCTATTTTGCCTGATTTTATGGTTTTGCTGTTGCATGAATTGATTAGTGATTGCAGATTGGTTCCATTACCTGAAACTAACACAACAATTTTTTTCAATTTTAAATTTCTCTTTTCCTTTATGTTCTGAAATTTTATTTTATTATTATTTTTTTTGAACCAAGTTCAAGCCATCCGATTTCATAGGCAT
>JAZUIR010000028.1:0-8793 GCA_045642305.1 Oscillospiraceae bacterium
TGATGAGGCCATTTTGCGGCTAAAGCCCTACGAAAGCTTTGAACGAAAGGCCTATGAAAAGGCTTGTAATTTGTTTAAGGAGTAGATTATATTTATGCGCAAACCCAACATGAGTTTGAAAAAAACTAAAATGGCGGCTCAAAACTCAAAATCTAGAATTTATAATTTTGATGAAGTTGCATTGGGCTATACCGAGCAGCAGGCGGTTGAAGAGTCGTTTCGATGTTTTAACTGTGAACAAAAGCCTTGTGTTAAAAAATGCCCTGTTAAAATAGATATTCCGGCTTTTGTGGAGCAGATTCGCTTAAATAATTTTAAAAAAGCTTTTGAAATAATCTCAGAGTCGTCGTCGTTGCCGGCGGTTTGTGGGCGTGTGTGTCCGCAGGAGTTGCAGTGTGAAAAAGGTTGTATACGTTCTATTAAAGGAGAAAGCGTGGCGATTGGGCGGTTAGAGCGTTTTGTTGCTGATTGGCATGCAAAAAATTGTGAATTTAAAGAATTAAATTTTGAAATTAAAAAAAATAAAAAAAAAGTTGGGGTTATAGGTTCAGGTCCTGCAGGTTTAGCTTGTGCGGGTGAACTTGCGAAGTTTGGTTTTGATGTTGTAGTTTTTGAGGCGTTGCATTTGCCAGGTGGGGTTTTGGTTTATGGAATTCCTGAGTTTAGGTTGCCAAAAAAAATTGTTGCACGCGAAATTGAAAATCTGAAGAGGCTTGGAGTTAAGATTCAAACGAACGTTTTTGTTGGGCGAACATTTAGCCTTTCTGATTTGTTTGAAATTGGTTTTGAGGCTTTGTTTGTTGGAATTGGGGCAGGGGTTCCTAGGTCATTGAACATTGAAGGCGAAAACTTAAATGGAGTGAGTTATGCAAATGAGTTTTTGACTCGAATCAATTTAATGGGTGCGTTCAAAAAAAATGCATCTACCCCTATTCATAGGGCAAAACGTTTTGCAATAGTTGGCGGCGGAAATGTTGCGATTGATGCTGCAAGAAGCGCAAAGCGTTTGGGGGCTGATAAGGTTTTTTTAATATATAGAAAAGGTGAAGAAAACATGCCGGCGCGACTAGAAGAAATTGAAAATGCTAAGGCTGAAGGAATTATTTTCAAAACTTTCTGTAACCCAAAAAAATTTTGTGGTGATGAAAATGGATTTGTTAAAAAAATTGTTTGCACAAAAACAAAGCTGGAACAATTAGCCGATTTTGAAGGTTTAATTGTTTCAAATCAGCCAGAGTCAGAGTTTGAGATGGAGGTTGATGGAGTCGTTATTGCGATTGGAACTTTGCCTAATGTGTTTGTTAAGTCGAAGGAATTTGGGCTTGATGTGAATGATTTTGGCGGGGTGGTGGTTGATGAAAAAACGGGTTTAACCTCAAAAAGCAGAATCTACGCTGGTGGAGATGTGGTTAGTGGTTCTGCAACCGTTATTTTGGCTATGGAAGCTGGGAAGAGAGCTGCAAGGGCAATATGTAAGGGATTACAAAATGTTGATTAAAATTTGTTTTTGGGAGGGTTTTTAAATTTTATGAAAACTTATAGAGTTGGAATAATTGGAGCAACTGGAATGGTGGGGCAAAGGTTTTTGGTTTTGCTGAAAAATCACCCGTGGTTTAAGGTTTGTTTGTTGGCTGCATCGGGGCAAAGTGCTGGAAAAACCTATGCGCAGGCGGTTCAAAATAGATGGAAAATGGAAGCTCAGTTTCCAAATGAGTTTGAAAATTTTATTGTTTTTGATGCTGAAGCCGACATTAAAAAGATTGTTTCACAGGTTGATTTTGTTTTTTGTGCGGTTAACATGGAAAAAAATTTGGTTCGCAAACTTGAAGAAGATTATGCAAAACTTGAGTGCCCAGTAGTTTCGAATAATTCTGCAAACAGGCTTGTTGTTGATGTTCCTATGATAGTTCCAGAAATTAATTCTAATCATTTAGAAATTTTAAATGTTCAAAAAAAACGATTGCAAACCAAAAAGGGTTTTGTTGTGGTGAAATCGAATTGCTCAATTCAAAGCTATGTTCCGGCTATTGCTCCTCTTTTGAAGTTTGGCCCCAAAAAAATTTCGGTTTGCACCTATCAGGCAATTTCAGGGGCAGGAAGAACCTTTAAAACTTGGCCTGAAATTGCAGATAATGTTATTCCTTTTATTGGTGGTGAGGAAGAAAAGTCAGTGCAGGAGCCGCTTAAAATTTTTGGTAGGGTTGTTGATGGGAAAATAGAGCCAACGAAAAATTTAAATGTTTCTGCGCAGTGTTTTAGAGTTCCGGTTTCTGATGGTCATATTGCTGCGGTGAGCGTTGGTTTTGAAAAAAAACCTTCATTTGAAGAAATAAAGTTTGAGTGGGAAAATTTTAGGGGTGAGCCTCAAAAATTAGATTTGCCATCGGCTCCAAAGCATTTTTTACATTATTTTGAAGATTCCGATCGCCCTCAGGTTAGGTTAGATCGCAATCTTGAAAATGGAATGGCAATTAGTGTTGGTCGTTTGCGGCCTGACCCTATTTTGGATTATAAGTTTGTTTGTTTGTCACATAACACCATTAGAGGAGCAGCAGGAGGCGCAATTTTAATGGCAGAATTATTGGCGGAAAAAGGTTATTTTGATTAAGGTTTTGCTCATGCAATTCATTGCATATTATTTTTTGAGGTGATTGATTTGAAAAGCTGTTTATTTAAAGGCTCAGGAGTTGCTCTGGTGACTCCAATGAATTCAGATGGAACTGTGAACTACGAAAAATTAAAGGAGCTTGTTGAGTGGCATGTTAAAAACAAAACTGATGCCATTGTTGTGTGTGGAACCACGGGGGAGTCGGCAACTTTAACTGAATTTGAGCATTCGAAAATTATTTCTACTGCAGTTGAGGCAGCAAGTGGCAGGGTTTGTATTGTTGCAGGAACTGGCAGTAATGACACGTATCATGCTGTTGAGCTTTCAAAAAATGCGCAAAAGCTCGGCGCTGATGGAATTCTAGTGGTTACTCCATATTATAATAAGGCATCGCAGACTGGGCTTTTTAAGCACTATATGAAAATTGCTGATGGGGTGGATTTGCCGATTATTTTATACGAAGTTCCATCAAGAACCGGTTGCAGTTTTGAAGTTGAAACTTTAAAGAAACTGAGTTTGCATAAAAATATTGTTGCTTTAAAAGCGGCTTCGGGAGACATTTCAGCCGTTGCCAAGGTTGCTGCTTGTTTTGGTGAAGATTTGGCCATATATTCTGGAAATGATGATCAAATAGTTGCTATAATGGCGCTTGGCGGGGTTGGGGTTATTTCGGTTTTGGCAAATGTTTTACCTAGGCAGACGCATGAAATATGTGAATTATTTTTGAGTGGCAAAATCGAAAAAAGCAGACAAATACAGTTAAAATTTTTGAAGTTGATTAATATGCTTTTCGTGGACGTCAATCCTATACCGGTGAAGGATGCTATGAATTTGATGGGAATGGATGTTGGTGGATTAAGGTTGCCGTTGTGTTCTTTGGATGAAAGAAAAATGAATGCTTTGAAAAGTTGTTTGGTTGAATATGGTCTAGTAAAAAATTAGGAGGAAATTCAATGATTTCAATAATGTTGAATGGTGCTGCGGGAAAGATGGGATTTGAGTTTGCACGTGTGGTGCAAAAAAGTAAAGATGCGAAAATTGTTGCAGGAATAGATATAAAAAAACCTGACTTTTTTGAGCAGTTTGATTTTTTAGTTAGTGAGAATTTTCCAGAAATAAAAGCAGATGTTGTTGTTGATTTTTCTAATCCTGGAGCGCTTAACAATATTTTGAATTTTGCTGAAAGAACAAAAACAGCAGTTGTTTTAGCAACCACAGGATATGATTGTGAGCAGGTTGAGCGTATAAAAAAAGCAGCAAAAACTATTCCGATTTTTTTTAGTTTTAATATGTCAATCGGAATAAATTTGTTGACATATTTAGTAAAAAAGGCCTATTCGGTTTTGGGTGGCAATTTTGATTTAGAAATTGTTGAAAGGCATCATAACCAAAAAATAGACGCACCAAGTGGAACAGCAATAATGATTGCTGAAGCCTTGAATAAACAGGCAGGCGGAAAACTCGAATATATTTATGATAGGCATGGGGTCAAGCATAAGCGTGGTGAAAATGAAATAGGGTTGCATTCAATAAGAGGTGGAACGATAGTGGGTGAACATGAAGTTATTTTTGCAGGCAAGGATGAAATAATTAGTATTAAACATATAGCAAGCAGCAAGAGTATCTTTGCAGAAGGTGCTCTAAGTGCGGCTTTTTTTATTCACAATAAATTTGCTGGATTATATGATATGGATGATTTAATTAAGGGTAGCATATGTGGTTCTTAGCTTGTTAGTTTAAATGATTTGTTGGTTTTTTCAAAAAATAAGACGCTGAGTTGTTGAAGTTTGAGCCAAAATCACTTGGATGCCCAATTAGGTGGTTTTGACTTCTGTAGTGACAAAAAAAACTTAAAACTGCAAACCAAAGCGACGAACCCCTGCTTAAGAGACATTGGTGAACAAGATTTTTTAAATTTTGAATGGGTTATGCTTATTTTATGGTGAACATTTTTATTTACCGAAATTTGAAATATATTTATAAGGTTTTAAACTGTTAAGAAATTTCGTGTCAGAAGTCATAAAAATTTATCTGTTACCTACCTATAATTAATGAAACTGTGTAGCACTACAATTAATTGGCTGGGGTGGAAGGATTCGAACCCTCGAAATGCCAGAGCCAGAATCTGGTGCCTTACCGCTTGGCTACACCCCAATGGTTGTTGCGTGAATAATTTTAAGATAAATGAACATTTTTAAATCTGGAGAATAATGTGGCTGGACTGGTTGGGTTCGAACCAACGAATGACGGAGTCAAAGTCCGTTGCCTTACCACTTGGCTACAGTCCATCAAATCTAGAAAATTGGGGTGGATAGTGGGATTTGAGCCCACGACTTCCAGAGCCACAATCTGGCGCGCTAACCAACTGTGCTATACCCACCATGATGAATGGTGCGCCAGGAGGGATTTGAACCCCCGACCTACTGCTTAGAAGGCAGTTGCTCTATCCAACTGAGCTACTGGTGCGCTTTAAAAAACCACATTACTAAAACCAACAAAATGGAGCGAGTGATGGGAATCGAACCCACGCCACCAGCTTGGAAGGCTGGGGTTCTACCATTGAACTACACTCGCAAATTTCTCAATTGATTCCATTTTAGATTTAAATTTAACATATAAATTATAGTTTGTCAACTATAAATCTTATAAATTTTTAAAAACTTTTTATTTATTATATTTTAACACTATTATGATATTATAATTTGTGTGTTGTGTGTGATGTGCTTATGTTGTTTAATAATGTTGTTGACAAAATGTATTTGAAAAGTTTATAATTCTTCATGGTTGAAGTTTTTCTTAGTTTTTTCCATTATTTGAAGTTTTTTGCAGTTTGATGCTATTTCAATTAGAGTTTTGTGGTCGTTGCTTAAAACAGCTAAGATTGTTCTATAGACGTCTGTGGTTTTATTTTTTAGCTCATCTTTAAATTTGTTTGCAGCGTCTTCTGTTGGGCAGAATATTTCCAGATTCAAAAGATTGCTTCCAGTTTCTTCGAGAACTAGTTTAACTATGTAGCCATCTTCTTTTTTGTTAATTTCTATTATTCGATTTTTGTTTTCACGCTCGTATTCAATCAACTCATTCAGCGTTTTAATTGACTTTTTTAGTGTTGATGCTGGCAGGTTTTTTTCGAAGAGCTCGACTGCATCAAGTCCAAGTTGGGTTAGTTTAAGGATGTTGTCGTTTTGCTGAAAAACGTGATTGGTTGTTAGAAGTTCAGCCATTGCTTGACAGAAATTGAAGTAGTTCACCGTTTCATTTATTTGAAAAACTTTATTCAGCTGACTTTGGGTTATGGTTTGTTGTGATTCTCTTAATACGTAGCATATCAAAATTTTTATTTCGCATATGTTAGATAAACTTCCTGGTTTATCATCTATAAAATAGGTTTTGTTTAACAATTTTGGTTTTTCCTTTCACATTTAAAATAGATAAAATAGGTTTCTTTTTGGGTTGAAATTATATCACAAAATTTGATAAATATAAATATTTTGTAAATTCCAATAAAAATCATAGCATATAGGAGTGAATTGTTTGAAATATATTGCTTTACATTTTGCAATATGGATTGGAATATTTTTGCTGGTTTGGTTTTCTTCGTTTTTTTCGTCTTGTGAAACTGCTCTTTCTAGTTTCAACAAAATTAGAATAAAAAAGATGGCCGTTGACGGAAACAAAAGGGCAAAGCTTGTTTTGAAACTTAGTGGTGAATATGGTAAAGCGCTCACTGCTCTTCTAATTGGTAACAATATTTTAAATATTTTTGTTTCAACGGTTGGGGCAGTTATTCTAACCTCCTATTTTGGCGCTATAGGTGCAGGAATTTCAACTATTTTTTTCACCTTATTGCTTTTAATTTTTGCAGAGATAATCCCTAAAACCGTAGCAAATGGTAAAGCAGAAGAAATATGTTTGAAAAAAGTTAGGGCAATATATTTTTTTATGTGTTTGTTTACGCCTTTAATTTTTTTGTTTGATAAGATTCAAAATTTGGTTGATAGTACTTCTGGTTCAGAAACTAAACCGACCATAACTGAACCTGAACTTAAGTTTATGTTGGAAGAAATTCAAAATCAAGGCACAATAGATGATAGGGAAAGCAAACTTGTTAGTTCTGCTCTTGATTTGGATGAAATTAAGGCCAGTGAAATTATGACGCCGAGGGTAGATTTGGTGGCTGTTGAAATTGGCAGTTCGGTTGAAGAAGTTAAGAATGTTTTTTTAACCGAAAAATATTCCAGACTGCCAATTTATGAGGATAATATTGATAATATTATTGGAATATTGAGTGAAAAAAATTTTTTTAGAGCATATTTGTCGCAGAAAAATTTTAATATTAAAGATGTTATTGTTGAAGCTTTTTTGGTTCCGCCTCAAATGAATCTTTCTGAAATAATGAAATATTTTCAGCAGGGTAAACCTCATATGGCTATAGTTGTAGATCAATATGGCGGAGTTGAAGGGTTTATAACCTTTGCGGATGTTGTTGAGCAGCTTTTTGGTGATTTTGGCAATGGAGGGAATGGGGAAAAGAGTGTTAGTAAGGTTGGTGATGGTTTGTGGGCGGTTGACCCGAAGATAAGTGTGAATGAGATGTTTGAGCAGATGGTTGGTAGACATGTTGAGGTGAAGACAAAAAGCAACAGCGTTGGTGGTTGGATTTTTGAGATGCTTGAGAAGGTTCCAAAAAGTGGTGATAGTTTTGAATTTTTAGATTTCACTGTGATAGTTAAGAAGATGAAATATAAAAGGGTTGTGAGGGTTTTAGTGAAAGAGAATTCAAAAAAATAGAAGTTTAATCGTCGAAGTCTTCGATTAGGCGGCGTAATTCTTCTATGTTGTCTATTGCTATGCCTTGGTTTAATGTTTTTTGATCAAATTCAGGTAAGAATGTTGTTGATTTTTCTAAAATTAACGAAGGGTTTTTGTTGTTATCTTCAAAAATGTTTATTTTGTTGTTTATGCTTTTCACGAAATATTTAGGATATTTTTTTTCGTTTTTTATTTGTGTGCTAGTGTTGACACCGGTTTTTCTTATTGTTATAATGAAGCAAAACAGTGTCGTCGCGGTTGTCATTATGAAAAAGATCGATATTGATATGGTGAGAATTAGACGTTTTTTCGAAAGCAAGATAATCATCTCCTAAAGTTTTTCCTTTGAAAAATTATTGGAAGAATTTGCGTAATATATACAGAAATTTGGAAATTGTTCTTAAGATTAGGTGAGTCTATTATGAAAAGTTGTTTTAGGCGTTTTATTTCAAGGTTTTTTGTGGTGGCGTTTGTGCCCTTATGTTTTGGTGGATAAGAAAGGATATGAGGTTTTTAGAGAAAATTTAGAGCTTGACTATAGATGTGACTGTTTTTTTTGAACCAAACGGCAAGGAGATTGGTTTTAGTAAGCGCGATGAAGCCGATAGACTTTATTTGAAATTGAAAGGGTTTTTATCTAAAAATGAAGTTGTTGATCCTGCGGATTTTGGTGAGAAAATGTCCAAAGATGTGATATATTCTGGAGATGGTTCGCCTAGGGTTGTGAATAAGCATGATTTTGAAGAATATTTAAATAAAAATAAGAATGTTCTACGGTTGTTTCAGAGGAAATTGCAGAAGTTAAGGGATGTTTGAACAAAAAGAGTTGGTTTCTGTTTTGAATAAAATGGTTAATGGAAATTTCGAAGAAATTGTTAAAAGGCGCAGTACTTAAAAAGGTCTTAGAGCTATGAACTGCGTTGAGGTGGCTGATGATTCGTGTAATTTTGATGGGCCATGGAATCTTTGGGTTTGTAGTGATTTAGCTATAGATCGTGATCATCCTACCATTAAGGTTGTTGATCAGGAATATATTGAAAATTTAGTTGCCATAATTAAATATGATCATCCTGATGAGTTTGGCTTTGTTGACGTGATTGAAAAATATTTTAATGAAGGAATCGTTAAGGCAAAAATTGAGGCCTTTAAGAATATTAGTGAGCAAGAAAAAAGTTAGGCTTGCAAGAGAATATATGGGAGTGCTATGTAATGTTTATTTCAGTCGTCTTGTTCATGTTGACGAACTTTGCAAGAAACATATTGGAATGAGCTATTTTGATTATGAATATAAGCTCGGTGAGAGTGATATGAAAAAATTTTTAGATATAAAACATGCTTGTAAAGAGCTTTGCAAAGAGATAAATGACTATGAT
>JAZUIR010000029.1:0-10551 GCA_045642305.1 Oscillospiraceae bacterium
TAAAATCGTCATTAAAAATATTATAATAAATATTCAAATTTGAAAGGATGCTTAACCGATGAATAATTTTAGCAGTGAAGGTTCAGCCGATTTGAAATCAAGTTTATTTTACGTTAAAAAAAATGCTAGTCTAAAAATGGACGATTCTGTTTTGAAAAGTGCTTACAGCTACTGTGAAGATTATAAAAAATTTTTAAATGATTCAAAAACTGAAAGGAGGACTTGTTCTGCATCATTAAAAATTGCTAAGGAAAACAATTTTGAAGTTTTTCGCCCGGGCAAGGTTTATGCTCCAGGTGAGAGGTTTTTTTATGTTAATCGTAATAAGAGCATAGTTCTGGCTGTTGTTGGAAAACGGCCGTTGAATGAAGGAATCAAGTTTGCAGTTGCTCATATTGATTCGCCCAGGCTTGATTTGAAATGTTGCCCATTGTTTGAAGATAGTGAACTTGCATTCTTTAAGACGCATTACTATGGTGGTCTAAAAAAATATCAGTGGACAACAATTCCTCTTTCGCTTTATGGAGTGATTTTAAAACAAAATGGCGAAAGGGTTGAAATCGCAATTGGAGATGATAAAAACGACCCAGTTTTTTGTGTGTGTGATTTGCTTCCGCACTTGGCTGATGTTCAGATGAAAACTCCTATGAAAGATGCAATAAGCGGTGAAAGTTTGAACATTATTGTGGGTTCTCAGGCGTTAAAATGCGGTGAAAAAACCGAATTGGTTAAACTAAACATAATGAAAATTTTGAATGAAAAATATGGTATAGTAGAACGTGATTTTTTGTCAGCTGAACTTGAGGCTGTTCCAAATTTTGAGGCGGTTGACGTTGGTTTTGACAGGAGCTTGGTTGGAGCTTATGGGCAGGATGATAGGGTTTGTGCATATAATGCTTTGCAAGCAATTGTTGGTTGTAAAGACCTAGATTATACAGCAATCACTGTGCTTGCTGACAGAGAAGAAATTGGAAGTTATGGAAATACGGGAATGAACTCGAATTTTTTAGAATATTTTATATGCGATTTAGGAAAGGCCTATGGTGTTTCGGGCTTTGAAATTTTGTCGAATTCTAAATGTTTGTCGGCCGATGTTGGTGCGGCATATGATCCGGCATATCCTGACGTTTTTGAGAAAAGAAACAGTGCAATTTGTGGATGTGGAACCATAGTCACGAAATATACTGGAAGCCGTGGCAAGGTGGGCACGTCGGATGCACATGTTGAGTTTGTTGATGAAATAACCAGAAATCTTGATAGCAGAAAAATATTTTGGCAGTCAGGTGAGCTTGGCAAGGTTGATTTAGGTGGTGGTGGAACTGTTGCAATGTTTTTGGCTGGGTTAAATATGGATGTTGTTGACATTGGGGTTCCAATTTTGTCGATGCATTCGCCTTTTGAAGTTGCTTCGAAGGTTGACGTGTTTGAAAACTACAGGGCGATAGATGCGTTTTTTGGTTGTTGAATTTTGTTTTTATTTGAGTTTTTTATTTAAAGAGATTGTTAATTTAAAGTTCTGGGGGAAATTTTATGGGCTTAATCGTTCAAAAATTTGGTGGAACTTCGGTTGCCGATTTGAATTGCTTAAAAAATGTGGCCAAAATAGTTGCAGAAACTAAAAAAGCAGGCAACGATGTGGTTGTGGTGGTTTCTGCTCAGGGTGACACAACTGACCTACTTGAAGAAAAGGCGGTTCAAATTAGTTCAAATCCATCAAAGCGAGAGCTTGACGTTTTGTTGTCGGCTGGTGAACAAATTTCCATGTCGTTGCTTGTAATGGCTATTGAGCAGCAGGGGCTTTGTGCTGTGTCGTTAACTGGTTGGCAGGCAGGTTTTAGAACTAATATGGATCATGGCAACGCTAAAATAGAAAAAATTGATGTTACTCGATTAAAATATGAGCTTGAGCAAAAAAAAGTCGTTGTTGTTGCAGGGTTTCAAGGAATTGATCGATTTGATGATATAACAACTCTTGGTAGGGGAGGCTCAGACACGAGTGCAGTTGCGTTGTCGGCGGCTTTGAATGCTGATTTGTGTCAAATATATAGTGATGTAGACGGTGTATATACTGCAGATCCGAATTTGGTTAAGAATACTCGTAAACTTGATGAAATAAGTTTTGATGAAATGTTAGAATTGGCGTCGCTTGGGGCTCAGGTGCTTCATAATAGGTCGATTGAAATGGCCAAGCGCTATAATGTTAAAATGGAGGTTTTGTCGAGTTTCAAGAAAGGACAAGGAACAAAATTAAAGGAGAAAGCAAACATGGAAAGAATGTTAATTAGGGGGGTTACTCGAGACGATTATACTGCAAGAATTGATTTGGTTGGTGTTCCCAATGAAATTGGTTTAGTATATCATATTTTTTCGTTGTTGGGTAAGAGTAATATAAATGTTGATTTGATCGTGCAGTCGGAGATTTCAAAAAACAAAATAGATATAAGTTTTACTGTCGCGTTAAATCAATTAGAATTGGCGAAGAATATTATTTCTGAAAATAAGAATTTTTTACAGATTGAACAAATAAGGGTTTTTGATTCGGTTTCTAAGGTGTCGATTGTTGGGGCAGGAATGCAAACTAATTCAGGAGTTGCTGCGAAGTTTTTTGAGGCGCTATATAGTGCAAACATAGGGGTGCAAATAGTAAGCACAAGCGAGATTAAAATTTCGGTTCTTGTAGATAGAAATGACAGTGCAAGGGCGGTTAAAATGGTTCATGAAAAGTTTTTTGAGTAATTTTTAGTAAATTTTAGTGAGTATGGTTTAAAACGAAAAATTAGGTTGCGTGTTTTGGCAAATGTTTTTATTTTGATTTATTATGATGTGGCGGTGAATTTTAGTTATTCTTATTTTTAAATTAAAGGATTGGATTTAAATTAGGTGGTTCTTGCTAATGTCGAATGATGGATTTTTGTAATCATATAAGTTTTGGTTTGGCGGTTAGTTTTGAGTAGAAAATTTGTTATGTTTTTGATTGTTGTGTGATGTTGGTTTAGGTTTGTGTTTTGTTGGCGAATTGTCATATTTTTAGCCAGTCTAGGTATTTTTCTTGTCCGATGTAAATATGACTTTAAAAACGCGTTTTTGTTATATATACATATTTTTGTTTTAAAATGTAAGTTTGAAAGCAGGTTTTTTAATGAAAGAAGTTTATGAAAAATATGTTGAAGAAGTCGTTGATGAGAATGGTGATTTGGTCGGAATTGAAATAAATCCAACAAAAAATTTTAATTTTTCGTATGATATTTTAGACGAAATTGCAAGGCGTGTTCCAAATGATTTGGCTCTTGTTTGGTGCGATGTTTATGGTAATGAAAAAAAGTTTAGTTTCGGTGAATTAAGCAGGTTGTCGAATAGGGCTGCAAATTTTTTTGTTGATTGTGGGGTTAAAAAAGGCGATTTTGTTTTAGTGATTTTGAAGCGTCACTATGAATTTTGGATTGTTTTGAACGCGCTTCACAAATTAGGGGCGATTGTTGTTCCGGCGACTCACATGCTTTCGGTTGATGATTTGGAATATAGAATAAATTTTGTCGGTATAAAAAATATTGTCTTCACAACAAAAAGCGGGGTTTCTGAAAAGGTTTTGGAGGTTAAAAAAAGTTGCAAAAGTTTAAAAAATTTAATTTGTGTTGGAGAAAAAATCGAAGGAACCATTAATTTTTCGGAAGAGTTTGAAAAATTTTCTGCAAGTTTTGAAAGGGTTGAAACAAAGGTTGATGATCCTATGCTTGCCTACTTCACTTCTGGAACTGTAGGTCAGCCTAAGCTTGTTATTCATAGCTTTTCCTATCCGTTAGCACATTTGGTAACTGCAAAATATTGGCAGAGGGTTGTTCCCAATGGGCTTCATTTAACTGTTTCAGACACAGGCTGGGGCAAGGCAGTGTGGGGAAAGATGTATGGCCAGTGGATGGTTCGTGCTGTGGTTATGGTCTATGATCTTGAAAAATTTGTTGCCGATGATTTGCTAAGAATAATTGAAAAATATGAGGTTAAAACGTTTTGTGCTCCTCCGACAGTATATAGATTTTTCATAAAAAAGGGTTTGGTTGGTTATGATCTTTCTAGCTTAAAATATGTTACCACGGCTGGTGAGGCGCTTGAGGTTGATATAATAAGAGAATTTAGGCGTCTTACTGGTTTAACTGTGGTTTCAGCATATGGTCAAACAGAAACAACTGTGGTTTTGATGGGGCAGCGGGTGAACGAAAAAAAGTTGGGTTCACTTGGCAAACCGTCGCCTTTATATGATGTAGTTTTGATAAATGACGATGGAAATGAGGCAAAGTGTGGCGAAGTGGGTGAAATTTGCGTTAGGCCTAAAAAAGATGGAAATCAGGTTGGTTTGTTTAGTAAATATTATAGGGACGAGCAGTTAAATGAATTTGCTTACAGGGGTGGGTTATATCACACAGGCGATTCGGTTTATTATGATGAGGATGGCTATTATTTTTATGTTGGCAGAATAGATGATATAATAAAATCAAGTGGATATCGAATTGGTCCGTTTGAAATTGAAAGTGTTTTGGTTGAGCATCCAGCTGTTTTGGAATGCGCTGTTATTGGAGTTTCTGATGAAATTAGAGGGCAGATAATTAAGGCGGTTGTTGTTTTGGTAGATGAGTATTTGCCGAGCGAGGAACTAAAAAAGGAGCTGCAAAATTTTGTTAAACAAAAAACTGCACCGTATAAATATCCGCGATTGGTTGAATTTGTAGATAGTCTACCAAAAACTATTTCTGGAAAGGTTAGAAGAAAAATGTTGAAAAGTTGAATTTTGCAATATTTTAAAGTTTTATTATCTTAAGTTTGGTTTTGATGGATTAATTAGATTTTATTGGTGTAATTTTTTGTTTATTGTTTAAATTTTTTGTGGTTTTTGAAAATAATTTTCAAAAAATACTTGACAATTAAATTTTTTCGTAATATTATTCTTCTAGGCTGGCGTTGGTCGAGGTTGGCGTTGGTCGAGTTGTTGTAGTCAGTATTGTTGTAGCGATATAGCTCAGTTGGTTAGAGCACACGGTTCATACCCGTGGCGCACTGGTTCGATCCCAGTTATCGCTACCATATTTTTGTTTTAATTTGGCCCGTTGGTCTAGTGGTTAGGACATCGCCCTTTCACGGCGGTAACATGAGTTCAAATCTCGTACGGGTCACCAGTTTTTTGCAGTGATTGTATTTTTTAGTCTAGTTTTATATATTTGATTTTTCTTGTGGTCGTTGTTGTGTTGTTTTTTCAGGTGGTTGTGGTTTGGTTGGGTTATTTTGATTTAGATTTTGTTGTTTTTGATGGAATGTGGTAGAAGTTTTGGTTTGGTGTTGTTGATTTTTCGTTACGTTTTCAAAATCTAGTTATGGCGGTTGAAATTCTTGGGTCGGTTTTGAAGCTTAGTAATTTTTTCTTGTTGAGGTCGTGTTGGTTATGAAGATCAGTAGGATGGGCGTAGGTTTTAGCAAATCTAGGAGCGGTGAAGAGTCGCTTTCAAATGAAATTTTGTTTCAAAGTTCGCAGCTTAAAAGGCATGCCGCCGGTGTATATGGTTTGGGGCATTTTTTAACTAGGGCCAGAAACAAGCTCGTTGAGGTTTTGAGGCGAAATTTGGAAAGTTTTGGTTGTGCTGAAGTTATTTTGCCAATTTTGCAACCCAAGTCGTTGTGGGAGCTTTCGGGTCGATTTGAAACCTTCACGGCTGGCAATCAGATGTTTACGTTTAAAGGAAGAAATGGAGTTTGCTGTTTGGCACCAACCGGAGAGGAGATTGTTCTTGACTTTGTTAAAAACAATATAGCATCCTATAAAAATTTGCCCATAAACATCTTTCAAATTGGCAACAAATATCGTGACGAGATTCGTGTTCGTGGTGGTTTGATGCGAAGCAAGGAATTTTTGATGAAAGATGGTTATAGTTTTCATGCGAGCTTTGATGACATGGTTCGCGAATATGAATTAATGAAGCAGTGTTATAAGAAGATTTTTTCTGAATTGGAGCTAGAAACGATTGTTGTTAAGGCGGTTAGTGCTTCTATGGGTGGTAAGGTTTCTGAGGAGTTTATGACGGTTCATGAAACTGGTGAGGATAAAATCTTGCTTGATTCGAGTCGAGGCATTGCGTTGAATGTTGAGGTTTTGGAAAATGAATCGCTTCTTGCCGAATTAAAAAGTGGACTCGACGGTTTTTCGGTTGAAAGTTTAAGAGAAGTTAATTGTATAGAACTTGGTCATATTTTTCAGCTTGGAACCTTCTATTCTGAAAAGATGAATGGTTTGTTTGTTGATCGTGATGGTTTGAGAAAACCTTATTTTATGGGTTGTTATGGAATTGGTGTCAACAGGGTTTTGGGCGCCATTTGTGAGACTCGATGTGATGAAGATGGGCTTAATTGGCCGAATGTTGTTGCTCCCTACAAAATTGCTATAGTGTATTCTAAAAATTACGAGAAGCAGGCATTTGAGGTCTACGATAGGCTTGTTTCTGGTGGAGTTGAAGTTGTTCTGTTTGATTCTGATGATAGGTTTGGTAGTAAAATTAAAAATGCGAAGCTTTTGGGCTTTCCGCGAATAGCAATAGTTGGCAATACATTTGATCGTGAAGGTATGGTTGAGGTTGAGGAACGAAAAAACCAAGAGAAGTTGTTCATGAATGTTGAGTCTTTGATTGATTATTTGAATAGTTTTTGATTATTCAAATTTGGTTTGATCTTTATATTGTTTTGTTTTTGTTTATGTATGCGGAAAAATTTGTTTGTAATATGTTTTGGTTATTGTTTTGATTAAGTTTATGGTGCTCTATATTTTATATATGGAGTATATGTTTTTGTGTTATGGGTGTAGATATTTTTTTTATTTTTTGATGCTGATTTTGCGGTTTATGTTGTTATTATTATAGATCATGATGTGGTTTTAACCTAGTTTTTATTGGGGTGAGTTTTTTGTATTTATTCCATTTTTTTATTCTTTTAGGTTTGTTTATTTTAATTTTTAAACGAACAAATTTGTTTTTTTCTTATGGTTTAAGAACAGGTTTTGGTTATGATGTTCACGAGTTAGTTGATGGCATGCCGCTTGTTTTGTGTGGCGTAAATGTTCCTCATGGCAGGGGTTTGGTTAGTTTTTCGGATGGCGATGTTGCATCTCATGCTGTAATCGATGCTTTGTTGGGTGCTGCTGTTCTTTCCGATATAGGTGCGTTGTTTCCAAGCAGTGATTTTAGTTTCAAGAATATGTCGAGTTTAAAGCTTATTGATATGACTGTGCAGTTTCTTGTAAAAAACAGGTTTAGGCCCAAAAATGTTGACGTCACTATAGTTGCTCAAGAGCCTGTTTTGCAGCCGTATGTTTCAAGTATGAGGTTGAATTTAAGCGGGGTTTTGGGCATTCCTGTTTCTATGATAAGTGTTAAAGCAACAACTGAAGAAGGCTTGGGTTTTACTGGTTCAAAGAAGGGAATCGCGGCTTATTGTGTTGCTAATGTTACTAGGCTTTTGTTTTAGGTTGAATTTGTTTACAGTGTTGTGGTGCAGCAAGTTATTGAAATTGATTTAGCAGACAGGTTTGTTGAAATTGAAGTGCATTTTTAGATTTAAGGAGGTTTAAGCTTATGGAAGTTAATAGTGAAAGCAAAAATTTGAATAAATTGTTGTTTTGTGGGCTTTGTTGTGCGCTGACTTGTGTTTTAGCAGTGTGGGCTATTCCTATTGGCCCTGTTCCAATAACTTTGGCAACCGTTGGAGTATATTTTTCTGGTGGATTTTTAGGGGCCAAGTTTGGTGCATTAAGTCAGATTCTATATTTGTTTTTGGTTATGGTTGGTTTGCCTGTGGCTGCGGGTGGTCATGGAGGAGTGGCTGTGATTTTTGGTCCATCTGGTGGTTATATAATAGGCTACGTTTTAGCGGCGTTCACTGTTGGTTTGTTATATAGCGTTTCAAAAAGGATGATTGGTGAAAAACTTACTGGGTTTGTTAGATTTGTTTTGATGTTTATTTTTTGTGTTGTTGGAACGATAGTGTGCTACACATGTGGGTTAATTCAGTATCTTTTTGTTAGTGGGTCGTTGGCTTCTGCTGTTGCTTCTGAAGCTATTTATGAGTGCGTTGTTGATGCTATTTTGGTTTGTGTAGTTCCGTTTTTGATTGGTGATCTTTTGAAGATTTGCGTTGTTTCTTCGATTGTTGTTCAGTTGGAAAGGGTTTTTAAATTGAATTAAGGTTTTGTGGTGAATTTTATGGAAATTTTTTTGCCTAATTTGGAGTTTTTGAAGTTTGGCAACATATGTAGCGGCAGTTTTGATGATTTTAATTATAAGATTGTTCCTAGGGTTGATGATAGCAGGTTTGAATCATATGTTTGGATTGGTTGCAATTGTTTGGATTTCAGCTTGAATTATGCTGAAAAAGCAGAGTTTGAGCTGAGCGAAAAAGGACTGGAGTTGGCGCAGGAATGGGTTGAGATGAAGTTTTGTGAGTTAAAAAGTTGAGAGATTTAGATTTTTGTTTTTTAGTTAAAATATTTTAGAATACATGGGAATTTGAAGTTTTCAGTTCTCATGTTTTTGTTTTTTGTTTGGAAAAATTTTGTAAAATTATGTTAAAATTTAAAATTAATGAAATAGTTTTGAAAAATGATAATAATTTTGTGAAAAATAAGTAATAATATTTGCATGTTGTGTTTTTAACTTGACTGTATATTTAGTAATGAGGAGAGTTAACTTAAAACATTGAGAAAATTGATATATACGTTATGCATTATGATCATGTTTTCAGTTTGTTTTTTGTTTGGTTTAATAGTTTTCTATTTTATGCAGATTCCTGATAATTTTAACTGTTTTTCAGATGATTTTCCGAATAGATTTATGGTTGGAATTAATTTGGTTAAAAATTCTGATCATATGCCAACTAGCAAGAATTTTTTTAGCTTTGTTAATAATGATCATTTCACCGCCTTTTTATTTAATATGATACCCATTAAAGATGTTGGCGTAACCATGCTTGGTGAAAAGGTTGCTGTGAACCCTTGTGGAACGCCATTTGGCTTGAAGTTTTTAACTGATGGAGTGTTGGTTGTTAATTTAAGAAAGGTTAAAATTGAAGGTGGTGAAAAATTTCCGGCAAAAGATGCTGGTTTAAAAAAAGGAGATATTTTGATTTCGGTTAATGGTAAGAAAATTAAAAATAATTTGCAGTTAAAAAATATTGTTGTCAGCAATGGAAGTAATCCTTTAAAACTTAAGGTTAGGCGGGGTTCAAATGAATTTGAAACTGAGCTTAGCCCAGCTTTTTCGGTGGAATATGGTTGTTGGCAATCGGGCATTTGGTTACGCGACAGTTCTGCAGGAATTGGAACTTTAACTTTTGTGACAAAATCGGGTTTGTTCGGTGGGCTTGGTCATGCAGTTTTTGATGTTGACACAGGAAATAGCATGCCGTTTGATAAGGGCGAAATAGTTGCTGTGTCTATTAAAGATATTAAACACGCTGATTTTTCAAAACCTGGTGAACTTTGCGGTGAGTTTGTTAATAATGAGCCTATTGGTGAAATTAAAATAAACACAGAAAGCGGATTGTACGGTAGGCTAAATACACCTATATCATCGATTAAATCATCGATTGAACCGTTGCAAATTGGTTTAAAACATGAAATTAAAGTCGGTAAAGCATATATATATAGCACAGTTGAGGGTAAAGAATCGAAAAGATATGAAATTGAAATTGAATCGATTCATTTGAGGAAGGATTTTAAAAACATTATTTTTAAGGTTGTTGACAGGGAACTTCTTGAAAAAACCGGTGGAATAGTTCAGGGAATGAGTGGTAGTCCAATAGTTCAAAACAATAAGTTGGTTGGAGCCGTAACCCACGTTTTTTTGAATGATCCAAGTAGAGGTTATGGGGTTCTTGCTGAAACTATGTTGTTAACTTTGCGAGAAGCTTTGAAAAGTGAAGTTTGATTTAATCGGGTTTGAAATTGGTTGAAGAATAGTTGGGGGTTAATGTTAGGTTTTTATAAAAAATTGGTTAATATCTTATTGATTTTGGGTATATATATTTTGTTTAAATCTAAAGTTGTTTAATTTTGAATGTTTTAAGTTGTGTCATTAAAAAAGTTGCGGATTATGTGACGTTATAAATAATATTAAATTTGATTTATGAAGGAAATTTAGAATAAAATGCAAATAGATTTCAGGCAGATAGATTGTGCTTATTTGATGATTAATTAAGAAGTTGAAGCATTAATTTGAAATCGAACAGAGTAGTTTTTGTCAGTTTTTGTTGAATTAATTTTCAAAATATGTGCTGTTGTTTAGAAAACATTAACATATAGAGGTTAATTGAAATGACTAAATAGAAGATTATGGAACTAAATTTTTGAATTTTAAAAAAATTGATGATTTGCGAAAAGCAACAGAAGTTTCATCTTTATTATGAAACGTATGAAAAATATTACGAAACACACGAAAAATTGAAGAAAGAAGTTACGGGTGAAAATTTGTCACCTAAATTGGTGAAATCTGTTATTATACGATGTAAAGATAGTTTGAAATTAAT
>JAZUIR010000030.1:0-4745 GCA_045642305.1 Oscillospiraceae bacterium
AGAAAATAGAACAAGAAAAAATTGCAAAAAATAAAAGTTTAGAAAAAATAAACCTGAAAAAAAAGCAAACTCTGAATTTGATGGAACAAGAATCAAAACTCGCAATGGAAAAACTTCAAAAATTCAAATTAAAAGATTTTGAAGAAAAGGTTTTGATTCTAGAAAATAAGTCAAATCAAAAAAACGAAAAATTAAAAAAGATCTATGAAACCGAGCAAAACAAATGGATTCAAAACATTATAGCAAAAACTTTAAGCAATTTTGAAAATTTTGGATTTTAAATAAAAATATTGAAGATAACTCTACTCATAGTCAAGCCGGGAGGCAAAACTTAAACATGCAAAATTTTAGCAACAAAGCAATAATCGCAAAAATAAGATCGATTTACGGCAAACAAGTTAGCAATAATCAATTAAGGGAATTAGCAAACTGCAAAAACGTTGAAACGATTGCTTCCTATTTGAAAAACAACACCTGCTACAAGAACATTTTACAAAACATAGACGAAAACACCATCCACCGTGGCCAACTCGAAAATTTGCTGAAACAGCAAAATTTCAACAACTATGAAAAAATATATCGCTATGCCAACGACAAGAAAGATGTGGTGTTTAAAATAATAATCAGAGAATTCGAACTTCTAGAAATTTTGCGAATAATTGTTCTCCTAAAAGCGAACAACCCTAATAAATATATCATAGGCCTGCCGGGTTATCTAATTTCTAAATGTGAAATAAATCTTCTAGCCTTAGCCAGGGTTGAAAACTTTGAAAACCTGCTAACCGTTTTAAGAAACACCAAATATTTTAAAGTTCTAAAAAAATTCACTCCAACAAACAACAACAAAATAGATTACGCTGCCTGCGAACATGCGCTATATGAACAATTTTTTAAGAACACATTCGAGCTAGCAGATGAAAGAATGGCACGATTTGAAAAACTAGAATTCAAAAAGTTAATTACCCTGCAAATCGATTATTTAAACATCTGCAGCATATATAGGGAAAAGGTTTTGTTTAATTCGAATGATGAAAAAATTAAAAGACGAATTTTTCCATTCCATAGAATTTTAAACAACGAAAAAATTAAAAATTTGATTGACTCAAAAAACGACGAAGAATTTGAATCAAAACTAAAACAAATTTTCAAAAATCCAAACAATTTAAACGAAATGTTGCAAAACAAAAACCATCATATCGAAAGCTATTTCGCAAAACTAAACCACAAAATTTGCAAACAATTCCTTCATCTGTCAAGCAACGTCTCAATTGTGTTCTACGCATTCCACGAGTTAGCTAAAATCGAAATTTCAAACCTAATATATGCAATCGAAGGCGTGCGCTACGGCGTTTCAGCTAAGGAAATTGAAAAACTATTCATTACATGAAACAAAAATTGCAAAAAATATAAGAAGCTAACGAAAGGCGACAAATAATATGGCAATCGAAACCGTGAACTTAATTAATTTGATCGGAAAAATATCTAGCTTAGACTCTGCATTAGTTAAGATCGCTCAAAGCGAAATGCTTCACATCGAACCGGTCGAAAAAAGCTCAAAAATCAAGGATTTCGAAGCGCTGAATGAAAAAAACCCCTACGCCGAAACATTCGAAAAAACAGTTAAAATTTTAAACATGCTAAAAATAAATCCGCGCTTTAACAACTATGAATCACTGCAAACTAAAAATTTTGATGAAATAAAAAACCTCATTTTCGATCTATTCGAAAAAATAGACACTAATCTAAAAACGATTTCAAACCTTAGCACAAAAATAAAATTAATGCAAAAATCATTGAAGCAACTCAACAAAATACGAAAATTCGATTCAAAACTAAGCGAAATATTCAATGCTAGTTTTGTTGATGCGTGTTTTGGCAGAATGCCGCTAAATAATTTTTTGAAACTTTCTCATTTCAAAAACGAAAATTTTTTCTTTATTCCGTTTGATAAAGATAAAACCTTCTGCTGGGGACTTTTTATTATTCAAAAGCAAAAAGAAAAAGGTTTTCAACAAATTGCCCAGTCGCTCTATTTTGAAAAACAATATCCTCAAGAAAAAATTAGCAGAGACCCAAAACTTGCAACTGATGAACTTAAAAAAGAAATTTCAAATCTGAAAACTTATATAGAAAACCTAGAAACCGAAACAGAAAACTACAAAACAACCTATGAACAAGTCTTAGTTTGTATATATTCAAAATTAAAAACAATGAACACTTCATTTTTGCTAAAAAAATTCGCTACCTGCAATGGAAAATATTTCTACATAAACGGGTTTATATTGAAAAAAAACATTAAAGCTTTTTCACAACTATTCGAAAATATGGATGACGTTGTGGTTGAAATCTTGCCATCGAATCACAAAAAAAACCTTACCCCTCCAGTGAAACTTAAAACCTTTGTTTTGTTTAGACCATTCGAAACCCTAACCGAAACATTTGGTTCACCAAGCTACAAAAGCGTTAACCCAACAAGCTTTGTCGGATTAGTATACTGCATCCTATTTGGCATAATGTTTGGTGATTTTGGGCAAGGCGCCTGCTTAATTGCCGCTGGAATAGCTGCTTGGAAAATTAAAAAGATGGCGATTGGACCGGTTCTTGCTCAATGCGGCGTTGCTAGTTGCATTTTCGGATTGATATATGACTCGTTTTTTGGGTTTGAAGGCTTGTTTGAAAAATTCTGGAAGAAATTTCATTTTCTAAATATCTTTCCCTTCAACCCGATAAAAGGCAAAAACGCCCTAACCATTCTAGCTATTTCACTCCTTATTGGAATGATCCTAATCGTTGTTTCAATTTCAATAAACATTTTCATTAACCTAAAAAACAAAAACTTCAAAGAGGCAATTCTTTCAAGCAACGGTCTTGTCGGCCTAACAATATATGGCGGAGTGGGGTGTGCTGCAATTTCGGGTTTAGCATTTAAGCTAAACATTGTTAATTCGTTCTTTCTAGTTTTTGTTGTTTTTCTGCCGATTATTTTAATTTTTTTGAGTGAACCAATAAGCAATTTCATAAATTCAAAAATTTTTAAAAAAACTTCCAAAAACAAATTTAGTTTTTTAAATTCCACCTTCGAAACCATAGAAACTCTACTTAACTATTTCACCAACACTCTTTCATTTCTCCGGGTCGGCGGATTTGCAATGAGCCACGCTGCCCTAATGCTTGTAATAATAAAATTCTTCGAAAAAGCTTCAAACATTATTACAAGCCCGCTAATTTTAATCGTTGGAAATGTTTTTGTTTTAGCTTTAGAAGGACTTGTTGTTTCCATTCAGGTTTTACGATTAGTTTACTACGAAATGTTCAGCAGGTTCTATAAATCTGATGGCAAACCTTTCAATCCAGCGAAAATTAATTTCTAAATTCCTAATCTTTACAAATCCTAAATTTAGAGTTATTCTTTCATTGAAACGACACTTGCATTGTCTTTAATTAAAAAATTAAACTTTAATATTTTATGCTAATTTAAGGAGGCTATTAAATGAATATCATACTATTTTTCGTTCCAGCAATTATTGTAGCACTAAGCCTTATTCCTTTAATAATTTTAGGTAAACCTTCAAAATCTAAAAAAATTCCGCGCTCAAAAAAGAAGGCTAAATGCCTTATGATGACTCATTTTCTAATGTTTTTTGGGTTCATTGCAACAGCCTTAATTTTAATGATCTGCACAAAATCAGCCGTCTACGCAGCAGAAGCCGCTCAACAGGTTAAACAAAACTTCGTCGGCATGGATGGACTTGGCTATGGCCTTAAATATTTGGGTGCCGCCCTATCAACTGGAATTTCGGGGCTTGGAGCCGGAATAAGCGTTGCAAGCGGATCATCGGCAGCAATCGGAGCCTATAGTGAAAACGAAAAAACCTTCAGCAAAGCCCTTATGTTTGTTGCGTTCGGCGAAGGAATAGCAATATATGGCTTAGTGGTTTCTTGTTTGATTTTGTTCGTTGCTTAAATTTTAGTTATTCAAAAATGCATGCAAATTTAAAATCACAAAAAATTTAACAAATTAAGCTGAAATTTAGTCGAGGGTGAGTCATGAAGTTTTTTTTAATCAGCGACAACATAGACACAAAAATGGGTATGCGGCTGGCTGGCATAGAAGGCGAAGTTGTGCATTCAGAAGAGGATTTAATCAAAATTCTAGAAAAGATTTACAGAAATGATCAAATAGGAATAGTTTTGGTTTCACAAAAATTAATCGACATGTTTCCAAAACCAATATATGACATGAAATTAAAACGCAAAATTCCTCTTATTGTGAAGATTCCCGATCGACATGGAAATGCAAAAATAAGCGAAACAATCGAAGAGTATATTCAAAAATCGGTTGGAATAAAAATTTAGATAACCAACCAAACATGCATTTTAACATATACACAAGAAAGTGAGCAAAAATTTATGGCATATGACAAACAAAAACTTATGCGGTTTAAAATTGCAGTTTTTAAAGATGCCGATTCAAAAATTCTAAACATACAGCAAGAACTCGAAGACTATGAAAAAAAAGAACTAGAAGCCACAAAAAATAAAAAACTTAGCGAAATATTTTTCAAGATGCAAAAGGAAGTGAAGATATTAAATTCATCATATGAAAACAAAGTTGCAAAAAAAGAGCTGGAATTAAAAAACAAAACTCTAATTTTGAGAAACGATTTAGTGAAAAAACTATATTCAAACTGTTTTGAACAACTCACAAAATTTAGTTCATCGCAAGAATATGAGCAACGTTTTTT
>JAZUIR010000031.1:0-1824 GCA_045642305.1 Oscillospiraceae bacterium
CCTATACAAATCCTGTGAGTTAACATCTTTGATTTCAGTTTTAGTTTTATAGATGCTATTGCTTCTCGTAGTTCTACCATCAGCGAAAATTCTACCACCAGCGAAAAATTCACCTAAACAATTTTTAGCATTTCCCCCATCAACAGCGTAGATCTCTTTGGGCCTTCCTCCATTCCAATCTCTCACACTAAAATTCATAATCTTCTTAAACATTGGAAGTATTTGATTATTCCTCCTGCTTCCAGGCATTTTACTAAAATCGTCTTTGTCAGAAGTAACATCTTCTAAACCACTACTATACAATTTGAACAATCTATACATAAGTTCAAATATTCCATACCTATCATCATGAGTTATAACGCTTTTGGCAGCTCTTTCAATCTTTTGGTCGTCGTTGAGGCCACGCCTCGCCGCAGCATGATATTCGTTAAACTTTTCTTTCAAATCTTTAACATGTGATTGAATCATATTTTTAACTTTTTCAAAATAGTCCGGAAACTGCTCAAACAAACCCATCAACGTTGACTTATTTATTTCATTAACATTGTCAAGTCCATGCATTAAACCAGTTCTAAAAAGTTCTGCTAAACTATACGTTCCTCGTTTATCCTCCGGAACCTTTTTAGCAAACTCTAACACATTCTTCGGCAACAAAGCTTCCAACCTTGTGTCACCTAAAATCTTCGACACCGACTCAAACATTAAAACAAACAGATCACTTGCCGACTGCAAAAATGGCCCGCTAGCGTCAAAAAATTCCCTAACCTTAATTAAAAGCTCCGGGTTAGATTCAATTTCATCTTGTACATTCAAAACATGTTTAGCAAAATTAAGCAAATTATCTAAAATCTCACCCGCTTTTGCAGCCCCGTCGTTATCAAAACCAATATCTGCGCCACCAGATTTTGCACGATTTAACAAATTAATGAAACAAACCTTATACACATTGCCATAAAAATACTCATCAGCGTCGTTGGCCATGTCTGGAGCACCTCTTCCTGTGCCAGCTGCATCGAAACTGCCTTTAAAATCTAGTTGATGTGTTTTTTCTTTCCAAAATCTCTCGAAATTTTTAACAAAATCTTGGCACACCCCAACTATATCATCAATTTTAAACTTTGCATCGTCGCTCTTAACCAAGGCAACCTTACCCTTTGAAGTTCCAACTAAATTTTTCATTCTGTTCCAAAAATTGAAAAACTCTCCCCCATGTTTTTGCGCAAACAACGCAAGCTCTCGCTTATAATCGCTAGGCAAAACCTTCGGATCAAAATCTAAAACATTTTCGGGGTTCCGAGCTGCCTCAATGCCTTCAACCAACTTGCCAACAACTTCATTCACCGATTTGAAATCTCTGCTACCCAAATATTTCAAATCAGCCATAAATTCTTCAATTAACAACTTAATGTTTCTTTTAATCAAATATTTCAAAACTTTTTCGTCGACTTTTTTGACCACATCATTGTCAGCAGTATTATCTACAAATGTTTCCAAAACAGAAAACCACGCAGTATCAGCCTCATTTTTATGTACATTTTCTAAATCACTAGACGTCGATTTCGAAATCTGATTTCTTCGTTCCAACAGGTAATCTCTCCTGAACATTAGGTAATTAACTTCATTTTCCATCTCCTGCGCCGGCATCAAACCGATTCCTCCTGCCACTCCATCATACATAATAGGATCATCAAACATGGCGTCTGCTTCATGCCCTAATCCATTGCCTGCTCCTATCTGACCCAATGCTAACATAAACGCAACAGAACAAACCTGCTTAATCCATTTTAAACCACTTTCACGATTTTTAAACAAAATTAAAACTCC
>JAZUIR010000032.1:0-4304 GCA_045642305.1 Oscillospiraceae bacterium
AGAATAACAGGAATTTCCATGTTTCTAATAACACTAGGAGCTTTCTTTGCAATAGTATATGCACCTTTACAAGCGCTGCTTAAAGGCGCTCCAAAAGGATTATTGCCAGAATTTTTAAACAAAAAAAATAAAGCAAACATGAATCAAAATGCAATGTGGATTCAAGCAACTATTGTTTGCTCAATAATTGCAGTGGTTTCCATGGGAGGCAACTCATCAAAATCGTTTTACGACTTAATAATTTCGATGGCAAACATTTCCCAAACCTGTCCATATTTCTTAATATTTTTAGCATTTCCAGCATTCAGAAACAACCCGAACCTAAACCATCAATTCACCATACTCAAATCAAAACTTTCAGTTTATTTAGCTTCAATAGTTGGTTTTTGTGTTGTTTTAATAGCCGATGTTATAAGTATATTAGAACCAATCTTGAACAAACAAGAAGGAGCACTAATTAAGTCAACTTTCATGGCGGCTGGCCCAGTTTTGTTTTCAACTGTTGCAATAATAATATATAAAAACTATGCAAGAAAACATGCATTAAAATAATTTACAGGTTTAATTTAATTTTTTTCTGCTCTTCTTATTATTTTTTCCATAATCAAAAAAAGTTTCTGAAAAAATTGAACGCTCTTTTCTTTTCCTAATAAAATTCTTAACCTCAACGAAAATTCCATTAATAATAGGAACAACAAGTGTGAAAAACACAACTAAACCCACCTGACCCATTGAAAGTGGGTAGTTTTTCAAAAGCTTACTTAATGGCTCAAACCAAATCGCCACGCTTGCCAAAGTTATTGATAATCCAACTGCAAAAATTAATTTTTTATTATTAAAATAGTTTATTCTAAAAATTGATTTCTGTTCACTTTTGCATTCAAAAACATGGATCAACTGCAAACTAACCAGTGTTAGAAAAGTTGCGGTTCTAGCAAGCTCTATGGAGATTGTTGTTCTAAACACTATTGTGAAAACTGTTAGCGTTGTTATAGCAATTAGAATTCCTCGAGTTATTATCTTTGAAATTAACCCATTAGAAAAAATTGTTTCCTTAATGCTTCGTGGTGAGCCGTCCATTATTTTGCCTTCTGCTGGCTCCAAACCAAGCGCAATCGCTGGGAGGCCATCGGTGACCAAATTAATCAATAAAATTTGCATCGGAAGCAAAACAACAGGCATTCCAATCAACATAGCAAACAACGAAGTTAGAACCTCACCAAAATTGCACGACAACAGATATCTTATAAACTTCCTCATGTTTTGGTATATTATTCGACCTTCTTCCACTGCAGTCACTAGTGTTGCAAAATTGTCATCCATCAAAACCAAATCAGCTGCCTGTTTTGCAACATCACTGCCGTTTTTGCCCATGGCAACTCCAATGTTGGCTTCTTTAATCGCCGGTGCATCATTAACCCCGTCACCAGTCATTGCAACTATATTTCCAAGCTTTTTAAAGGCCTTAACAATTCTAAGCTTGTGTTCTGGTGAAACTCTTGCAAAAATTGCTGTGTTTTTAACAACTTCTTTAAGTTTCAAATCATCTATTTTATCTAGTTCCCATCCTTCAATGCATCCATCACCTTTTCTGAAAATTCCAACCTGTTTTGCTATAGCCATGGCAGTTAATTTTTGATCGCCAGTTATCATCACAGTTTTTATGCCAGCTCGTCTACAAACAACAACCGATTTTTTTGCTTCGGCTCTTGGAGGGTCAACCATTGCTGCTAACCCTAAAAAATTCAAATCAGATTCAAAATTGACCGCATCTTGCTCAATTTTAGCATACGCAAAAGCCAAAACTCGCATTCCAAGTTTAGCGAGTTGTTCATTTTTTTTATCAAATTTTGGTTTATAATCAGAAAAATCAACAAACTTGTTAAAATCTTCACAACATTTACTACACATCTTCAAAACAACATCATAGGCCCCTTTGACGAAAACAAACTTTCTGTTTTCATCGGTTCTTGATTTAACAAACACCATCATAAACTTTTTACTAGAATCAAACGGAATCTCATCATAAACCTCAAATTTTGATCGTATCAAATCATCTTTTAAAACACCAAACTTGGCCGCGACAACTAAAAGCGCAATTTCTGTGGATTCACCAACCACATTTTTAATCTCGAATGAATTTTTTTCTAAAAATAATTCTGACCCATTGCACAAAACAAAAGTTTGAAGCAATTTTTCTAAAACACCATCATTTTTTAATTTTCTAAGCTTTTTTTCATCATCCAAAAAATCTACATTAAGCAAATATCCATCGCTCTCAATATTAAACTCGTTCATTGCAGTCACAATTTTTTTAACAGTCATTTTGTTTTGAGTTACTGTTCCAGTTTTGTCAGTACATATTAAATTAGCACAACCTAAAGTTTCAACCGCGTGTAACTTTCTAACCAAAGCCTTCTTCCTAATCATACGTTTGACCGCAAACGACAACGCAACAGTCACAATGGCCGGCAAACCTTCTGGAACCGAAGCAACAGCCAACGATAATCCGGTAACTATCATCTCAAAGAACTGTTCTCCTCTTAAAATTCCAATCAACACAACTAAAAAAGCCGACAACAAACAACCACAAACTATTACTGCACCCATTTGAGCTAAACGTTTTTGAATTGGTGTTTGCTCTTTTTGAACTTCTCCCATCATTTCAGAAATTTTGCCCATTTGAGTATCATTCCCTGTGGCAACAACTCTTACTTTGGCCTTCCCTTTCAAAACTGAGGTTCCCATGTAAACTATATTACTTTTGTTCAATTCATTTGAACAACCAAGCAATTCATTTGGTTCTTTCACAACGGCAAACGATTCGCCTGTCAAAATTGATTCATCAACTTCAAACCTGTTAACCTCTAAAACAACGCAATCAGCCGGAACCGAATCACCCGATTCTAGAAAAACAATATCATCTTTAACAATTAAATTTGCAGAAATTTGAATTGTTTTGCCATCACGCAAAACCTTAGCATTTGGACTAACCATGTCATCTAAAGCTTCTAAAGTTTTTTCGGTTCTATATTCCTGCAAAAACCCCATTAAAGCATTCAAAAATAAAATAGTCGCTATAACAATTGCTTCAGTTATTTCACCCATAAAAACCGAAACGATTGTAGCTATTAATAATATTAAAACTAAAAAATCCTTAAACTGACCAGCAAAAATTTTCATAGCAGAAACATTTTTTGAACTGCCTAAACTATTTTCACCGTATTTTTTTAAATATCTTTCAGCATCTTTCGAACTCAAACCTTCAACCGACTCATTTGAAACAAACTCGTTGTTTTTTAAATCAATTTTTTTGACATTTTCCCCATCATAATTTCGATCATCCATAAATTGACGAAATATTGCAGGCACCTTCACAAAAATTCCTCCACTTTAACAACTTTGATTATTATAATCACCTTTTTATAACTCAATAGTGTATATGAAAAGTGGACAAATTTTATGAAAACAAATTAAATTCAACCAGCCTGCTGCTTTAACATTTCAAATATTTCACATATTGTTTCTTTCGGAGTCGAGGCCCCTGCTGTTATTCCAACGCTGGATGGAAATTTATTTTTTTGTAGGTATGTTTCCAATTCATAAACATTTTCAACAAAAACAGAACTGCAAAATTTACTACAAAGTTCAAACAATCTTTTGCTATTTGAACTGTTTTTTCCTCCAATAACAACCATCAAATCAACTTCTTTTGCAAGATTCACCGATTCCAATTGCCTATTCATGGTGGCGCTGCAAATTGTGTCAAACACCTGCAAATTAGTTGAACGAAACCTTTCTATTTTTTTTAAACCTTTAAACCACAAAACACTATTAAAAGTGGTTTGAGCAACTAACACGAATTGCTTTTCTAAACTATTTTGCAATAATTTTTCAACTAAACCAAAATCAGAAAAAACAAAAACTCTTCCATCATAACAATATTTTTTCAAAGCTTGCACTTCCGAATGATTTTCATCACCAGCAATTAAAATAGTTTTGCCTTGCAACGAATGTTGCCGAACAATTCTATGTATTCTCTTAACAAACGGGCAGGTTGCATCAAACAAATTCACCCCAAATTTTTTGCAATCAAAATATACTTGTGGGCCTACACCATGCGACCTTATAACAAGATTTTTTTCACTAAAAGCGCTCAAATCACAAACATCATAAACAACCCTAGCACCCTTAAACTTTAAATCTTCACACACCTGTTTATTGTGAATTATCTCACCATAAATATGAACTTTTTTGCCATCACGCAACAATTTTTTAACCATTTCAACAGCACGATTAACACC
>JAZUIR010000033.1:0-2603 GCA_045642305.1 Oscillospiraceae bacterium
ACGTTTTTTGTATGATTTAATAGATTTTTTGATGTTTAGTGTTTTAAAAATATGGAAGGTTTGGAGTTTTTCTTGCTATATTTTTTATAATTTTGTTGAAATTTGTTTTATTAAAGTTTTGATGAAAATTTTAAGTTTTATTTTTGTAGTTTGTGTTGTTGAGTTGTTTGCGCCGAAACATTAGGTAGCTATTTTTTGAATTTGAATTATTTTGGTTTTTGTGTTTCTTTGTCATGTGTTTTTTTAGATAATGTGTTTAATCAAAATTCTTCGTTATTTTAAAGTTTAAAGTAGGGTTTTTGGTTACATGTTGGTTGTGGTAAAATATCTGGTGGTGTGTTTTGAGTTTTGTTAATTTTTAGGTATATTAAATAGGAATTTGTGGATTTTTATAGTTTTTTATGAGATTTTGCGTTACATCATATTTTTGTTATTTTATACAAAATTGGGCGTTGATTTTTTTGTTGTTAACTCTTGACATGGCTGTATAGTAATATTATAATCAAACCAGTGTTGTGTGGTTTTGTGCGGATTTAGCTCACCCGGTAGAGCGCCACCTTGCCAAGGTGGAGGTAGCGAGTTCGAGTCTCGTAATCCGCTCCATTTTTATGTGGTTTGCGTTTTATTTTTATGGCGACGTAGCCAAGTGGTAAGGCAGGGGTCTGCAACACCCTCATCACCAGTTCGAATCTGGTCGCCGCCTCCAATTTTTTTTGTTTGGATGATAATGAATCGATTAAAATATTTAGGGTGATTCTTTTTATGATGTGTGGCTTGTTGGTTTGTTTTTGTTCATCTTGTCTGTGGTGATTTTTAGTTGTTTCGATCGCATATGGCGCGAAAGAAGCGATGCTCAAAACAGATTGTTTGTTTATAGATCGGATTTGGTGCATGTGTGGATCGGGCCGATGTGTGCGTGCTTTTTGTTATTTTGTTGTTTTCTTGTTATGGAAAGTGTTAGGTTTTTGGTTGGGTTTTTGATGCTTCATTAATTTTTTGTGAGTTGTGGTTAGTTTATGTTTTATAACAGACGATTTTGGAATATTTTATTTGTTTTGGTTTTTCTGTTATTTGTTTTATTGATTTTGTTTTTTATGTTTTTTTTTGGTTTTTTCAAGTTGTTTCTATATGTTTTGATTTTTAAGGCTTTGGGAGGCAGTTTTTTTAGGTTGTTTTGGTTAGTTTTGATTTTTTTGATGTTATTGTTGTTTTTATTATTTTTGTTTTTTGGCGCGTCCTATTTTGCGTATTGGTTTAAAAATAGGAAATAATTTAGTTTGTTTGAAGGAATTTTATTATGAAAAATAGTGAAAAAAGTTTCGAAAAAATTGTTAATTTATGCAAAAATAGAGGTTTTATATTTTCTGGCAGTGAAATATATGGTGGACTTGCTAATTCTTGGGATTATGGCCCGCTTGGGGTTGAACTCAAAAATAATTTGAAGAAGGCCTGGTGGAAGAGGTTTATCCAGGAAGATGAGCATAACATTGGATTAGATAGTGCGATTTTAATGAATCCTGCAGTTTGGGTAGCTTCGGGTCATGTTGGTGGTTTTTCTGATCCGTTAATTGATTGCAGGGTTTGTAAGCAGCGTTTTAGGGCTGATCATTTGCTTGAAAAGTCGGGGTTGCAGTTTGATTCGTGTTTGAGTTTTGATGAAATTTCAGCCATGATTATAGATAAAAAAATAAAGTGTCCGGCTTGTGGTGGCAGTGATTTCACTGAGATTAGGGCTTTCAATTTGATGTTCAAAACTTTTCAAGGTGTAACGGAAGATAGTAAAAGTGAGATTTTTTTGCGGCCTGAAACGGCGCAAGGAATTTTTGTTAATTTTTTAAATGTTCAGCGAGCATTGCGCAAGAAGTTGCCGTTTGGAATAGGTCAAATCGGTAAGTCATTCCGTAATGAAATAACTCCAGGTAACTTTATTTTTAGAACTCGTGAGTTTGAACAGATGGAACTTGAGTTTTTTTGTAGGCCTGGAGATGATGTTAATTGGTTTACTTATTGGAAGAATTTTTGTATGCAGTTTTTTGTTGATTTGGGAATTAATCAAAATTCGTTGCGATTTAGAGATCATTCAAAAAGTGAGCTGTCGCATTATTCAAGCGCAACAACTGATGTTGAGTTTAATTTTCCATTTGGTTGGGGTGAGCTTTGTGGAGTTGCCAACAGAGGGAATTTTGATTTGAATTGTCATCAAATTGGAAGCAGAAAATCACTCGAGTATTTTGATGCGCAAACTAGTGAAAAGTTTTTGCCGTTTTGTATTGAGCCTTCTTTGGGGCTTGATAGGGCAGTTTTGGCTGTTTTGTGTGACTCCTATGACGAAGAGGTTGTTAATGATGAAACTGGTGAGTTGCGGGTGGTTTTGCGTTTAAACCCTGTTTTGGCTCCGATTAAGGTTTGTGTGCTGCCATTGACCAAGAAGTTGAGTGAAGAAGCTTATATGGTGTTCAGGCAACTGTTGAAGTTTTTTGCTGTTGATTTTGATGAATCAGGTTCAATAGGTAAGCGTTATCGCAGGCAGGATGAAATAGGAACTCCTTTTTGTGTAACCTATGATTTTGAATCACAAGTTGATGGTTGTGTGACTGTGCGGC
>JAZUIR010000034.1:0-13859 GCA_045642305.1 Oscillospiraceae bacterium
TATGAAAAAACTTTGTGCGAAGGAATTACGGATGTTTTGCCAGGAGAAAAAGGGTTTGCTAAAAAAGTTGCATTAAATTCCGATGAGTTTGATTTAGAAGATTCTACTGATATTGATGATGTGAAGTTTTATTTCTATGACGTTGATAATTCGTCTAAGCCGTTGTTTTATGTTTGCACTGCCCCTGTTTTAAGGGGATTGTTATCAGATGAGGAGAAATCTGCATTAACGTTTATGGGATCGAAACTTAACAAGATGGGATCGGAATTTAATAATATGGGATTGGAACTTAACAAGATGGGATTGGAACTTAGCAATAAACTTAGCAATATGGGATTGGAACTTAGCAAGATGTTTAGATAAGGGAAGACAATTTGTTCAGGGTTTGTAATTAATGGTAAAATTAAAATTGTAAGAATTTTTTGGAAGGTTATTATCTATGAGAAAAAGAAGAATTTTGAATTTAGCGATTGTTGCAGCGATGAGTGTGAGTTGTTTGGGCGGGTTTAATTTAAGTTCGAGACCGGTTTATGCGTTAGATGAAAGCAAAAAAACCAAAAAAGAATTGAACAGTGAGTTGAAAAAGTTGGAAAATGTTTCTGTTGATGATTTGGTTAAAAATCAGTGTATAGATGGTAATGTTTTGCTCTACAATGTAGGAAAAGACGAGCCCGACAGGTGGAGCCACGATTTTTTGTGTGTGAAAAAAGGTAAAGACAAGGCCTCTGGTGGAATTATGTATTTGGAAGACGGGACTGAGGTGGAATTAGGGCCGAATGAGCCTGATCCTTCGATTTATTTTGATTTGTTTGTTGCAGGTGAAAACAGTTGTTTTGCAAAATTGAATTCGGGTGATGAGGTTTCTGTTGAAGTGTCCAATAAAAAGACGGGAGAAAAATTTGGGGTTTTCGAGGCTAAGTTAGTTGATATGTGTAATAGTGATTTTTATAATCAGCTTGTGAAAGATCCGTTAATTGAAAAGGCGAAAAATGTTGGGTTTGTTAAGGATTTTAGGAATAAATATTTTGAAAAGGTTTCAAATAAATATCCTAAGTTTTTGAGATTGAAAATGGACAATGGAGATGAAAAGTTTAAGTTTACTGATCCGAATAGCAGAATTGATGAAACACATGTGAAAGATTACGCTTATAACTTTACGTTCTACGGGAGTGATGATGCAGTAAAAGCTAAGTTACCGTTAGCTTTTGCTACGATTTGGTGTTGATTGGGTTATTGTTAGATAAAATATTGTGATTGAATTAGAAATGGCAGCGAGTGGTGGCTGCCATTTTTGGGTTAAAGAATTACATTATTTTTAAAATTTTTAAATTTTTACGCATCATGTCCATAGTTGTCTCATATTCTTTAGCATTAGGAGTTGATTTTTGAATGGTCACCATCTGCGTTAAAATTAACAAATTGTTAATGTCCATAATTTTAGTAATTGTTGCTTTAGCCGTGTTCTTGTTAATTTTGTGCGCCATTAAAGGCAAAAAAAACATAAGTCCAGAAAATTATTTGAAAAAATTAGGCTATGAATTCACTTTGATTGATGAAAAAAAGATTAAGATTCCAAAATCGTTTGGAGAAAATATGCAGCAATATAATGAGTTGCAAAAAAGCCAAGGGTTTAATTTGCAAAAATATGCTGGCAAAGTTTGTGTTCAGAAAAGATATTCTGTCGATTCAGAAGGTGAAGAAAAAAACAACAAAGAGAAGGATGAAACTAAAAAATATGTTGTTAATTTAATAGTTTATAACAACAATGTGGTGGGTGGCGATGTTCAAGAACAATATTATTCTCAAGAAAAATGGCCGCAGAAGATTGATGTGTTGAAAAAAAGTAGTTAGTTTATAAAATTTTTAATTTGGTGTTATTGATTATTTCTATATAAATTAATTCAGATTTTAAAAAGATGATATGTAAATGTTATTTAGTTTGTCTTATTAATGCTTTTGATTTCAACTTGCGGATCTACATCTTTGTTGTAGTCGATGTTTTCAAATCCAAACCCAAACATGGCGTTGAATTCTTTTTCAAATCCTTTTATGTCAGCTAAATTTTTCAGGTTTTCATCATTAATTTTTTGCCAGGCTTTGTCAACTTCTGTTTGAATTTCTTGTTTCAGTTCGTAGTCATCAAGTCGAATATATCCGTTTGGATCGGTTTCTATGCGGTTTGATGAAAAATCTATTTTTTTTGAAAAAAGTCTACACATTTGTTCTATGCAGCCTTCGTGTAGATTTTTTTCTTTCATTATCTTATATAGAATAGTTAAATATAGCGGAACGATTGGAATAGCTGCGCTTGCCTGGGTGACCAGCGCCTTATTTATTGAAATTAGTGATTTCACTTTAAGTTTTTGCTCAATTTCTTTTGCTGTTTTGTAGAGGTGTTTTTTTGCCATGCCGATTGTTCCGTTTCTATATATTGGGAAGGTTAGTTCTGGCCCGATGTAGGAATATGCAATAGTTAAGGCGTTTTCAGCTATGGCGTCTGCTTTTTTTAGTTTTTCGATCCATTCAAACCAATTTTGCCCTCCCATCACCTTAACAGTGTTTTCGATTTCGTTGTTTGTTGCCGGTTCAATTTTTGTTTGTTCAATTTTCATGGTTTTCAGGTTGAGTGTTTTATTGGTGAAGGGTTTGTCTGTTGTTTTAAGCGTTGAACTAACAATCGTTGAATCGGGCATTGTTCTTCGAGGGGCTGCCAGGCTATATATTATAAGATCAATCTGTTTTAAGTCAGTTTTTATTAGTTTTATGGTTTTTTCGATGGTTTCAGTTGAAAATGCATCGGCGTTTAACGTTTTAGAATATATGTTTTCTTTTTGTGCAAATTCTTCAAAAGCTGCAGTGCAATACCATCCTGCAGTTGCGGTTCTTTTTTGCGTTTTTGCCGGTTTTTCAAACATTATTCCGATTGTTGAAGCTTTGTTGCTTGAAAATGCAGTGGTTATTCTGCTGGCGAGGCCATAACCTGTGGAGCATCCTATAATTAGAATGTTTTTTGGAGTTTCAAATTTTGGCTGATTTTTTATGTAGTCGATTTGATTTTTAACATGTTCAAAACAACCGGCTGGATGCGCTGTAGTGCAAATAAACCCTCTGATTTTTGGTTCGATTATCAATTTTTAATTCTCCTTATTATGAAAATTCAAAGAAATTTGTGGTTTGATTCTAAATTAAATCTATAATAGAATATTTTAGTTTTTTTGTCGATTTTTGTATATTTAACAAATTTTTTTCAGTAACTATAATTTTGCTATTTTCATATATTTAAATTAAGAATAATTTTTAGGGTGTGATTTTTATTTTGTTGAATGATTTTGCGGTTGTTGGTGGTGATAGAAGGTTTTTTTGTTTAGCAAAATTATTATATAGCCGAAATTTTAACGTAATTGGTTTTGCATTAGATGTTCCGAAAAATGAAGAGTTTAGTTTTGAAATGGCCACTTCAATAAAAAAAGCGATTACAACTTCAAAAAATTTAATTTTACCTGTTCCTTTTAGTCGTGATGGAGTTTTTATCAATTCACTTGTTGAAAATTCTGATTTAAAAATTAGAACTTTTTTAAAATATTTAAAAAAGAACAATGTGGTGCTCGCAGGTGAGCTTGATTCTAATGTTCTTAATGAAATTAAAAAACGAGCTGGTTTTGTTTTTAACTATTTTCAAGACGAAGAATTTGCGGTTTTGAATGCTTGTTTAACTGCTGAAGCTGCAATTGCTCAGGCTATTTTAAAAAGTCCTTTTGGTTTACATTTTAGTTCATGCTTGGTTTTGGGGTTTGGCAGATGTGGCAAAACCATAGCACTAAAATTAAAGGGGTTGTGTAAAAATGTTGTGGTTGCGGCTCACAGTGATGTTCAAAAAGCTTGGGCAGTTGCCATGGGTTTTGATGTTTTAAGTTTGAATGATTTAGAAATTCATCTGTCGAAATTTAATTTTGTGTTTAACACAATTCCGGCAAGAATTTTAAGTGGAAGTTTGCTTAACAATTTTAGTCCAAAGGTTTTTGTGTTTAACATAGTTCAAGATGGAATCGATTTAAATGAGTTTAAAAAAAGTTCAATAAACGCCGAAACTAGCTTGCAAATTCCTGGAAAATTCAAATTTGAAGCAGCTGCTAAAATTTTGGCTGATTTAACAATTAAAGTTTTGAAATCCACAGAAAATTAGAAGAATTATAATTAAATTCAGTCAGGAGTGTTGTTTTAAATGAGATTAAAAAACAAAAGCATTGGTATAGCCTACACAGGTTCATTTTGCACCTACGAAAAAGCATTTAAGGAACTTAAAAATTTAGTTGATGAGGGAGCTAATGTTCAAACAATTTTTTCGTTTAATTCGCAAAAAATTAATAGCAAGTTTGGTTTAGCTAGAAATTTTTTAAAGAATGCTGAAATAATAACCAAGAAAAAACCTATTTTGACCATAGCAGGGTCGGAGGTTATTGGTCCGTCGGCGTGTTTTGATATTTTAGTTATTATGCCATGCACTGGTAATACTGTGGCTAAACTAGCAAACGCTATAACCGACACTCCGGTTTTGATGGCTGCAAAGGCTCACTTGCGAAATCAGAAGCCCCTTTTAATTTCAATTTCAACTAATGACGCTTTAGGATTCAGCATGAAAAACATAGGGCTTTTGCTTAATTCAAAGAACATATTTTTTGTTCCATTCGGGCAAGATGACCCACTCAAAAAGCCTAATTCTATGGTGGCAAGGGTTGACTTTTTGATTCCTTCAATTAAGAAAGCCCTGAAGGGTGAACAAATTCAACCGATAATTGTTTCAGGCAAGTTTTAATTTTTGGTTAAAAGTATGTCAATTAATTTTTGTGAGGTGTTGTAAATAATATGTGTGCTGTTGCGGGGTTTTGTCGCCCGGGTTCAAATCAGTTTAAGAATGAAAAAGGTTGTTGGGTTGAAGTTTTAGAGTCAATGAACAGGGTTTTGCACCATAGAGGGCCCGATGATTGCGGGCTTTTTTTGCAGCCTGATTGCGGATTGGCTCATTGCAGGCTTTCAATAATCGATTTAAAGGGCGGAAGTCAACCTATGAGTTCTAGTTTTGATGGAGTGAAAGCAACGATAGTTTATAATGGTGAACTATATAATTCAGCTGAATTAAAAAATGAACTTAAACAAAAAGGCGTTAGGTTCAAAACCAGTTCTGATACTGAAATAGTTTTGATGGGGCATTTGGTTTTTGGGCCAGATTTTGTTAAGAAGATGAATGGAATTTTTGCATATGCTTTTTGGAATGAAACCACGCACACGCTTTTTTTGTTTCGTGACAGGTTTGGAGTCAAGCCATTGTTTTTCACTAGGGTTAATGAAGTGTTAGTTTTTGCATCGGAAATAAAAGGTTTATTGCAATATCCAAACGTTAAGGCTAGGCTAGATTGCAGAGGTCTTTGTGAAATTTTTGGGATTGGTCCAGCTCGAACTCCTGGTAGTGGAGTGTTCAAAAACTTTTTTGAGGTTAAACCTGGGCATTTTGTAAGTTTTAGCGCAAAACAAGGTTTGGTTGAAAAAAAATATTGGAAGTTGCATAGCAAGCAACATTTTGATTCGTTTGAAATGACTGTTGAAAAAACGCAATTTCTAATTGAAGATTCGATTAAACGGCAGACTGTTTCTGATGTTGAAATATGCACGTTTTTGTCGGGTGGAGTTGACAGCAGCGTTGTTACTGCAATATGTGCGCAAAAATTTAAAGAATTGGGAAAACGATTGAACACTTTTTCGTTTGATTTTGAAAAGAACAACAAATTTTTTAAATCAAACGGTTTTCAGCCTTCGCAGGATTCAGTTTGGGTAAAAAAAATGGTTGATTTTCTGCACACCAATCATACATATTTGAAGTGCAGCAATGAAAAATTAATAGAAAACTTGTTTAAGGTGGTTGATGCAACTGATTTGCCTTGCATGGCCGATGTTGAAGGGTCGTTGCTCTATTTTTGTGGTGAGGTTGCCAAATCGAACAAGGTTGCCCTTACCGGGGAGTGTGCCGATGAAATTTTTGGAGGTTATCCGTGGTTTTATGATAAGAAAATGTTTAAAGCTAAAACTTTTCCTTGGTCGATGGATTTAGACTGTAGAACTGTTCTTTTAAAAAATAGTTTAATTAGAAATCTTCCTATTAGGGAATATGTCGATAAGGTTTATTTTGCGACTATTGCAGAGGTTGAGCCGCTTGAAAATGAAAGCTCAACTGAAAAACGTAGACGAGAACTTTCCTATTTGAATTTGAAATGGTTTATGCAAACTTTGCTTAACAGAATGGATCGAACTAGCATGTTTTGTGGTTTAGAGGCAAGGGTTCCATTTGCTGATCATAATTTGGTTGAATATGTTTTTAATGTTCCGTGGGATATGAAATTTTGTGGAAGTGTGGTTAAGGGGTTGCTACGTGAAAGTTCTAAGTCTTTTTTGCCACACAAAGTTTTATATCGCCAAAAAAGCCCATATCCAAAAACTTATAACCCTGAGTTTGAGCGTTGTTTAAAAAATATAATTCTGGATAAGATGAGTTGCTGCAAAAGTCCAATTCGAAATTTTGTTAGTAGAAAAAAGCTTGAACATTTTTTGAAAACTCCGTTGAACTATGATAAGCCATGGTTTGGTCAACTTATGGCGGGGCCTCAAATGTTGGCCTATTTGTTGCAGATTGATTATTGGTTTGAAAAATTTAAAATAGAATTGGTTTAATTTAGTTTGTGATTTGTTTTTTTAAGTTTTTATTTTAATTTTGGGTTATGAAGTTAGTTTTTAGGTTATTTTGTTGTTTAATATATTTATTATGAAATTTGTAAAGATTGTTGCAAGTTTAGAAGATGGTTGGTGTGTGCCGCCATCTTCTTTTTTGGTTTTGTATGTTTACAGATATGTTCATAAAATTATGTTGTTGTGGTTTTATCAGTGTTGTTTTGCAGTGTCGTTTCATTGATTTGGTTGAAAAATGTTGTTAGCGTTTTTGCAGAAGGATCAAGTTTTTTACGAATTCAAGAATGAAACTTATGCGAAATTTTATGATTCGAGTTGTTTTATCACTCCAGATGGAAAAAAACGAGAGATGGTTTCATGGGTTTATTTTGTAAGAAAGAAGGTTTTGAATTTCTAATGTGCTATATATATCCGGAAAGGATTTTTAAAAAGATTCAAACTTGGAAGAATGTTAATCAGTTCAACAAAATGAGTGTTCTAAACAATTTAAAGTTCTATTGGTGTTGAGATTAAAGATTCGAATGGAAAGACTATTTTTGAGCAAAAAGAGGTTAATTTGAGTGGTAAAGATATTGATGGATCGTGCGGCATGGAAAGAGGTAATGAATCATTTAATTTTGCTGTTGTAAATTTAAATAGTGAGGAATGCGGAAAGGAATTTGACGTTATAGTTAAAGATTCCAAGAAGGATATAGTCTTGGCGACTAAAAAGTTTAAATTGCAAAGCTTTGGGTTGCTTTAATTTAAGGTTTTGATTAAAATTATTGACATTACTTCACAAATATGGTAGCATCAAAAGCGATTTTTGGTTTATTTACATAAGTTATGCGGTGTGATTTAAATTGAAAATTGGAAAGAGGATGAAATAGGAGGAATCAGTTATGAAATTAAATTTAAAGAAGGTTTTGGTTGCGGCAGCGTTGTTTTGTGGTGCTAGTTTAGCTGTGGGTTCTGTGAATTCGACTTTTGCAGATTGTGCTGATAAACCAAAAACGTTGTTTTGTTGTGTGAAATTTGAAGATTATAAAGGTTTGAATAAAGAACAAGTTAAAGAACAAGTTCAACAAAAATTTAGGTCTGAAATTTTAGCTGTAGATAAATCTGTTGATGAAGATGCACTTAATAAATTTGCTGACGATTTTGCCGGAATGGTTGAGAATTTGAACCAAAAACGTTAATTAGTTATGATATTTTAGTTTTGTTGAGGTTTAAAAAAGTCGAGTTAATCGGTTGCAAGTTTTGTTTAAGTAAAATTTGCAGGAATTTTTTTGATTTTATGGTAGGGTTTATTTTTTGTTTGATGATGTTGAGTTCATGAAAAAAATTTTAGCAAAGTAGGATGCTAAATGTTAATTTGTAGGTTTTTGTAGATCGGGGAATGTTTTGAATAATGTCGTTCGGGTTTGATGAGGTAGTTGATTGATTTTAGGAGATTGAGTTTTGAAGAAGTTGAAATTGATTGCTGCTGTAATTTTTGCAGGGGTTTGTGTAGATTTTGTTTCAGTTTGTGCGGTCAAAGAAGGAATTAATTTTATATGATGATTTTGCGGATGAAAATGTGGTTGACGAAGAGGGTAAATTTATTAAGCTTATTTTTGCTGTAAATCCGCCGGATGAAGTTGTTGGGAAGATTCATAATGAATTTTATCTTTCTGAGAATAAAGATGGAGAGCGGTTTAAAGATTTTAATGGCTCAGAATCGTTTGTTGGCAAAAGACGGTTTTGTAAGAGGAGTGTTCAAAAATATGAGGGTGATTTTATTAACTGCAATGAAGAAAACAATAGAGTTGATAAAACTTGAATTAAAAATCATATAGTCAATAAAGATGGCAAAACGGTTTCTGATTTGGTTGATATCTGCTATGACAACTTTTTTGATGGTGACGACGACGACGACGACGACGACGACGCCAGGGGGGTCGGTTTTTGTTAGTTTGCAGTTCAACAATAATGGGAAGTTTCATGATTTGGTGTTTTTTGGACATGATGATGTAAGGGTTGAGTTTTTTGATGAGAGAAGAATTTAGTTGATTGCCATCAGTCAAATGAGTTTAAAGTTAACAAATTTGAGCTTGATTTTGGAAAGGGTTGCAGTTTAAAATTTTACATGAAAACAAGCCTTCAAACGATGAAAATTTGCTTGAAACTTTTAAGTTGCATCTTGCGGCTCCTCTGAAGAGTTTTAATTTGAATGATTTTCGTTTTATTGTTGATGCTGGAGATGTAGATGATCCGAAAACTTTGAATGTTTGTCGAGTTTGAATGGTAATGGTAGAGTGTTTTTAAAGGTTGTGAAAGTTTAATTGTTGATGTTATAGATGAGAACGGCAGTGTAGTTTTGAGCAAAGTAAGCGAACTGGCTTAAAATTTTGAAAGTTTGGATGTTGTTAGGTCAAAAATTTTTAAAATTAAGGCCGGCGGGCTCGTTTTTGATAGGAAGTATATTTTTAAATTTTATGATGGAAATGACAAGCAAAGATTAAAGTCGCTTGCTTATTATCCTTGTTTGTTAAAAAGTTATGGTTATTTGGGCAGGTCGGAATTAGTTATTGAATAAAATAGTTAATAGAAAATGTTGTTTTTCATAAGTTTTGTTTAGCTTAAAATTAAGAAGTTTGACAAAATAAAAGATTATGAGGAATGATTTTAAGTTTCGCTATCAATGTTGTTGTACTTAACGAGTGTTGTAGTGAACAAGTTTTTGCATAATTAATATTGACACTTGTTTTATTTGGTTTGTTGTTGATTTAAATTTATTTTTTGAATAAGAGCAGCATGTTTGAGTGTTGCTTTTTTGTGTGCTTGTGTTAGATTTTGTATGGTGTAGTTTTGTTGTTTAAAATAGAGGTTTTTGGAGGTTGAAAATGCAATGGGTGAGTTTTCCTGGGCTTGGAATAGATAAGATTTTTTTTTATGATTATATTTTTAAGTTTGGTGATTTCAAAATAACTTTATATTCAGTAATTTTTGGTTTAGCGATGGTTTCAGGCATAATATTTGGGTTTTTTATGTCAGAAAAGTTTGGAGTTTTAAAATCAAAATATGTTGATGTTGCTATATTCGGATCATTTTTTGGTATAATCGGTGCAAGGGTTTACTATGTTGTTTTCAATTCTTCCAAATTTTTTTCACATAGTTCGTTTATTAAGAATTTTGTTGAAATAATAAATTTAAAAGGTGGAGGTTTAGCGGTTTATGGTGGAATAATTTTCTCTGTTGCAGCAGGAGCCATTGTTTGCATTATTGAAAAGGCTAAGGTGTTGCCTGTTCTTGATTTGGCTGGGATGGGTTTTTTTCTTGGACAATCTATTGGCAGGTGGGGTAATTTTTTTAATGTTGAGGCGTTTGGTTCAAAAACGAGTCTGCCGTGGGGCATGGTTGGCAGTAAAATTTCGCAGGATTTTTCACCGGCTCATCCAACTTTTTTTTATGAGTCAATTTGGTGTTTTTTTGGGTTTTTGTTTTTGAATTTTTTGAAAAATAGGCGCAGGTTTGATGGAGAATTATTTTTAGTGTATTTAATTTTATATGGGTTTGAGCGTTTTTTTGTTGAAGGGCTTCGTGCTGATAGCTTAATGTTTTTTGGAACTCAAATTAGGGTTTCGCAGATTTTGTCGTTAATTTTGTTTTTTGGTGCACTGGTTTGTTTTATATTTTGTCTGTTAAAAAACAGGAACGAAAGATCAAAACTATATGTTCAAACTGATGATTGGCAAAATGAACTTAAACTTTCTAAAATTTAATTTTCTATTTTAATTTTTTTAATGATAGGACTAAAAAATGGCTAAAATAATCGATGGAAAATCAATTGCAGATGAAATAAGAGCCGAGCTTGCGGTTGAGGTTGAAAAGCTCAAAAAATTTAATATTTGCATTTGTTTGGCAATTGTTGTTGTGGGGTTCAATTCTGCTTCTGAAATTTATGTTCGCAATAAGATTAGATTTTGTGATAGCTTGAAAATTGATGTTAAGAAAATTTGTTTAAGAGAATCAGTTTCAGTAGGTGAATTTGTGCGTGTTGTTGAGGGTTTGAATTTAAACAGCGAAGTTAGTGGGGTTTTGGTGCAATTGCCGCTTCCGGTTCATTTGCAATCGGTTGATTTGGCAGGTTTGATTGACTCTATTAAAGATGTTGATGGTTTTTGTTATGAAAATATTGGGAAGTTGTTTGTTCAAAAATTTGGGCTTTATCCTTGTACAGCTTGTGCTATTATGCATATTTTTAGCCATGAAAAGGTTGAATTAGAAGGAAAACATTGCGTTGTTGTTGGGAAAAGTAATATTGTTGGTAAACCGTTGGCCTTAATGCTTTTAAACAAAGGCGCTACGCTTACTGTTTGCAATTCTAAAACTGTTGATTTAAAAAATTATGTTGCTGAGGCAGATGTTTTAGTAATTGCGGTTGGAAAAGCAAATTTAATCAAAGGCGATATGATAAAAAAAGGGGCTTTTGTTGTTGATGTTGGAATAAATCGTTTAGAAGACGGGAAACTTTGTGGTGATGTTGATTTTGATGAGGCAAAAAAAGTTGCAGGGAGCATAACACCGGTTCCTGGTGGAGTCGGGCCGCTCACGGTTGCAAAGCTTGTTGAGAATTTGATTGTTGCAACTAAAATTCAAAATGGAATTCTAAATCAATAGGATTATTTATCATGTTTTAATATTTTTTTGACAATTACAATTTTGTGTGATATAATCCCTTGGAGTTAGGTTTTTAATTATTTTTTTTGAAAGGAATTAGAATTAAAATGTATGCTGTCTTTGAGTCTGGTGGAAAACAGCACAGTGTTAGTGTTGGTGATGTGGTTTATGTTGAAAAGTTGAAGGTTGATGATGGTTCTAGTTTTAGTTTTGACAAGGTTTTGATGTTGAGTGATGGCAAGGTTTCGCATTTTGGAAAACCTTATGTTGCGGGGGCCACGATTGTTGCTAATGCCTTAAAAACTGCTAAGAGTAAAAAAATTAGGGTTTTTAAATATAAGCCTAAGAAGAACTATAAGCGCACGATTGGTCATAGGCAGTTTTACACTAAATTGGAAATTAAGGCAATAAACTTTAAAAATTGATTTCTGCAGTTTTTAGGTTTTCTTCTAGTGATGGGCATTGTTTAGGTTTTCGTGTTGAGGGTCATGCTGGCTTTGGAAGATTTGGTAATGATTTGGTGTGTTGTGCTGTTTCAGTTGCAGTTCAGATGTGTTGTAATGGCATAGTTGAAGTGGCTAAAAAAAAAGCTGATGTTGTTTGCGATGAAGGAATGGTTGAGCTGAGTGTTGTTGATTGTGATGAAATGGTTCAGTTGTTTTTGAGATCGCTTGAGTTGCAGCTTTCTCTTATTGAAAAAAATTATGGAAAGAATTTAAAAATGAAAAGGTTGGAGGTTTGAACATAATGTTAGTTATTGGTTTGCAGCATTTTGCTCACAAAAAGGGTGTTGGTTCTACAAAAAATGGAAGAGATTCAGAATCTAAAAGGCTTGGAGTTAAAAGGGCTGATGGGCAGTTTGTTTTGGCTGGAAACATTTTAGTTCGTCAACGTGGCACGAAGATTCACGCTGGAAAGAGTGTTGGTCGAGGCAGTGACGACACTTTGTTTGCTAAAATAAGCGGCAGGGTCAAATTTGAGCGATTTAGGAATGATCGCACAAGGGTTAGTGTCTATGCGGTTTAATTTGTTGTTTTGGTTTTTCTGTAAAGGTTTAAATTAAAATATGTTTGTTGATTTGGTTGATATATACGTTAAAGCGGGTGATGGTGGTAGTGGTGCCGTCAGCTTTCACAGGGAGAGGTTTGTTCCGTTTGGTGGGCCCGATGGTGGCGATGGTGGAGCCGGTGGAAGCATTTTGTTTGTTGCTGATTTTGGCATGAATACTTTGGTTAATTTTAAATATAAGAAAAGGTTTGTGGCAGAAAATGGGTTTGCTGGTGGAAAGAATAATCGTTTTGGCAAGAATGGTAGGGATTTGCTAATCAAGGTTCCAAAAGGCACCTTGATTTACCACAAGCGAACGGATATGCTTATGGCGGAGATTGTTTCTAATGTCGATCCTGTCGTTATTGCAAAAGGCGGCAGGGGTGGTTTTGGCAATTCTAGGTTTAAGAATTCTGTGCGTCAGAGTCCGAAGTTTGCTAAGCCTGGTGGTTTTGGTCAGGAATTTGAGCTGTGTTTGGAGCTTAAGCTTTTGGCTGATGTTGGTCTCGTTGGGTTTCCAAATGTTGGAAAGTCAACTTTGTTGTCCGTAATTTCATCTGCGAAACCTAAAATAGGGAATTATGCCTTCACGACGTTGTCGCCCGTTTTGGGGGTTGTTCGTGTGGGCGAAGGTTTTTCGTTTGTTGTGGCCGATATTCCTGGTTTGATTGAGGGAGCTAGTGATGGAGCGGGGCTTGGGTTTTCTTTCTTGCGGCATGTTCAAAAGTGTAGGTTGTTGGTTTATGTTGTTGATGTTTCGGTTTTCAGTGAAACGAGTGCAGAATTTGATTTGAAGGTTTTGAATGGTGAGCTGGAGCGATTTGACAAAAATTTGTTAAAGAAGCCTAGCGTTATTTTAGCGAACAAAATTGATTCTGTTAACTCAAAAAAGCTGGAAGAACTTAGGAAATATGTTTTTTGCAATGATTTAGAATTGTTTGAGGTTTCTGCAGCAAATTTGTTTGGTGTTGAGAATTTTGTTAACGAGTTAGCTAAAAAATTGAAGATCTTGCCTGCGGTTGAGGCTAAAGTTGCCAATTTTTTTGAAGAATCTTATAATTATGATAGAACAAATAGTTTTGACGTTGTGTTGGAGGATGGGGTTTTCAATGTTGTGTCGTCGTCGCAATGGCTTGCCAGAATTTTGATGAATTCCAGGATTGATGATTATGAGAATCTGCAATATTTTCAGAAGTTGTTTAAGCGAATCGGATTGGAAGATAAGTTGAAAGAGATGGGAATAAAAAATGGCGATGTTGTGAATATTCAGGGTTTTTATTTTGAATATTTTAATTGATGAGGTTCAAGAAATGTGAAAAAAATCCATCCTATAAAATGACTAGGATGGATTTTTTGTAATTTTGATAGATTTAAATAATTAAAATATTTAAATTATCTTTTTGAGTGCTGATCTTTTTTTGCATTTTCGTTCTTAT
>JAZUIR010000035.1:0-2358 GCA_045642305.1 Oscillospiraceae bacterium
CAAACTGGCTTAAACATATTTTTAGGGATTATTTATTATGTAACGTTTTTTAGATATTTTTCTCTTGTGGCTATTCCTCCTCGAATGTGACGTTCTTGTTTATTAATATCAAGAACCTGACGTACGTTTTTGTAGAGCTCAGGGTCTAATTTTTTCAGTCTTACACTAACATCTTTATGTACTGTGCTTTTTGAAATACCAAATTTTTTTGCTGCCATTCTAACTGTAGTTGAATTTTTTACAATATATTCTCCAAGTTTTACACATCTGGTATCTATTGTGTTTTCCAAACTACAACACCTCACATAAAATGGTTATAGAAATATGTATGCATAAAAAGTTAACGTGATGAGGTTTTAATCAAAATTAGCAATAAAAAATTAGCGTGCTAAAATTAACACGCTAATAAACTTATAATCATTTTTTAAAATATTATTTGAATCTTCATTTTTAACTAAGTTTTCAAAATAAACATTTTGTTTTTTATTGTTTTTTAGGATTAATTTTTAAGAATTTCTTCTCAAAAAGCATCCTTCAAGCTTAAGATTTTTACCAAAATCTTTAAAATCGCACAAAATAAAAATTTTCATTTCGGCATGTGGTGCTGATTCTATTTCATTTTTGTTTTCATCAAACATTTTTTTAATTTTCAAAACAATTGGTTTTTTATTAACTAAAACAAGTTCTAGGCAATCATAAACACTGAATTTGTTTTTTTGTTTACACTGTAAAAGCCCATCATAAAAATTTTCAACCACTGCTACAACATCGCATTTTCTAATGTATCCTCCGGATTCATAGTGTTGGCTAGATGTATGTGCACAAAATGGTTTATTGAACATAAAACCTTCGAAGTAGGGCCTGTGGCTTACTTTTTCAACTTCTTCAAAAAACCAGGGAACAGAATCATTTTTTTGTGGCGAATAATCGTTTTTTTCCATTTCATCAATGGCTGATCGGTAGGCATTGGTTATTGTTCCAACGTAGTAGGCTGATTTTGCCCTGCCTTCAATTTTGAAGCTAGAAATTCCAGCGTTTTTAAGTTCATTTAGTTTTTTTATTAGACACAGATCTTTAGAATTTAGAATGTAACTGCCCTTTTGATTTTCATTAATTGAAAAAAATTCATTCGGTCTTGTTCGTTCAATCAGGTCATAGCTCCAACGACAAGGTTGAGCACATTCACCACGATTAGCATTACGACCTAGAAGATATTGCGAAATTAAACATCTTCCGGAAATTGAAACGCAAATGGCTCCATGCACAAAGCATTCTATTTCTAAATCGGATGGAGTATTTTGTCGAATAAATTTAATTTCATCTAATGATAGCTCGCGTGCTAAAATTACTCGTTTAGCTCCAAGATCATATAGTGCACTTGCAGTTTTAAAGTTAAAAACCCCAAACTGAGTTGAAATGTGAAGTTTAATTTTTGGAGCAAATTTTTTTGCTTCCATAATAGCACCAAAATCAGCAACTATTAGGGCATCTACTCCAATATTTTGAGCATTTTGCAAAAATTCTTTAAGCTTTAACATTTCAGAATTACTTGGAATAGTGTTGCAGGTTAAATAAATTTTAACGCCATTTTTGTGTGCTAAATCGACCGATTTTTCAAGCAAATCGAAACTAAATTTTGCAGCATTTGCTCGCATTCCAAACATGGTTGAGCCCAAATAGATTGCATCTGCTCCATATAATATTGCAGATTTTAGGCATTCAAAATCACCGGCAGGAGCTAGCAGTTCTGGTTTGTTCAAATTAGGAATTCTCCATTTCATTTTGATTTTTAGGTTTAATTTTAATTTTTTTCAAATTAATTTTATGATCGCTAAAATTTTCGGCAAAAAAAGCTGTTCCATCAAATAAATTAATGCAAAAAAACCAATAATTTGTTTTTGCAGGGTTTATTGCGGCTTTTATAGCATCAATTCCTGGGTTGCAAATCGGCCCGATTGGCAAACCGAAACATTTATAGGTGTCATAACTTTCAATTAAATTTTTGTTAACAAGTTTTTTGTTGTTTTTCATTTCATTTTCCATTTTTCTAGCATATGTTGAGGTGGAGTCGCATTCTAATCTTTTGCGTTTTTCTTTTAATCGGTTGTGTAAAACAGATGAAATTTTTGGCATATCGTCAATTTTGCTGGTTTCTGCTTGAATGATAGAAGCTAATGTTATTATTTCCCAAAAATTTAAATCACTCTTTTTGATATCATCAATTAAAGGTAAAATTGTTTCGTCAAACTTGGAAAGCACTAAATTTGCTATGGTTAGACTATCGTAATTGTTTTTTATGTTAAACGAATAAGGCGCACAAAACCCCTCCATTGGGTAGTAGGCATTTTTTATTTGTTT
>JAZUIR010000036.1:0-5092 GCA_045642305.1 Oscillospiraceae bacterium
GTTGGAAAAACAACTCCATTTTTTAGAGCCAAAACAGTAACAACCGCCTCAACAGCTCCAGCCGCCCCCAGCATATGACCGGTCATAGATTTTGTTGAAGACACAAACAAATTTGCCGCATGCCCTCCAAAGGCAATCTTCAACGCATTGGTTTCAGTTTCATCATTCAACAAAGTTGAGGTTCCATGCGCGTTTACATAGTCTACCTCAGCCGGTTCAATCGAACCATCAGCAAGCGCCTTTGTCATGCAGTTTGCCTGCGACACAGCATCAGGCCTTGGCTGAGTCACGCTAAACGCATCACCGCTTGCACCATAACCCACAATTTCACCATATATTTTTGCTCCTCGTTTTTTAGCGCAGTCAAATTCCTCCAAAACAAGAGCCGCCGAACCTTCTCCTATAACAAACCCATTTCGCTGTCTATCAAACGGAATGGAAGCCCTATCAACATCAACCGACTTTGAAAGCGCCTTCATGTTTTGAAAACCAGCAACCACAAATTCGCTTATTCCTGCCTCACAACCACCAACAACGCATGCATCTAAATATCCATCGCGAATCTTGTGAAAACCTTCTCCAACCGCATGATTAGACGACGTGCAAGCCGAAACCGTGCCAAAATTATCACCACAAAACCCAGTAGAAATAGAAACCATGCCAGCTGCCATATTAGCAATCATCTTAGGAATAAAAAATGCCGACACCCCTGCAGGCCCTTCTTTTAAATATGCCTCATGTTGTTCTTCAATTGTGGCAACTCCACCTATTCCACTACTAAAAACAACCCCTATTTTAAACGGATCTCCATAAAAATCAAGCAGATTCGTTCCGTTTAAAGCATCAAGCGCCGCCGCAACCGCAAATTGACAAAAACGATCAGTGCGCCTCAATTCGCGCTTTGAAAAATAATCTGCCGGATTAAAATCATAATCGTAACTTGCAAGCTTAACTTCTAATCTAGAACAATCCATAAATTCCATAGGTCTTATGCCATGAATGCCATTTTTTAAGCTATAAAAAAAACTATCAACATCATTTCCTATCGAAGTTTTAACCCCCAAACCAGTTACAACAACCCTTCTTTTTGCCATTTTGCTCAACCTCCAAACCGTTTAACTTCAAAACCTTAAAAAACTTTCACATAACAAGACTACCATCAACCACCAAAACTTGACCATTAACATACGACGAATCAGGCCCACACAAAAAACTAACAACTCCCGCAACCTCACTAGGTTTTGCAAATCTTTTTAGGGAAATCTGCTTAAGGATCTTGTTTTTAAAATCCTGTGGCAAACCGTCGGTCATTTTAGTTTCCACAAAACCCGGAGCAACAGCATTAACCAAAACATTGCGCCTGCCTAACTCTTTTGCTGCTGATTTTGTCATGCCTATTATGCCTGCCTTAGAAGCTGCATAGTTAAACTGACAAGCATTTCCACAAAGCCCAACAACTGACGACATATTAACTATTCTTCCACTCTTTTGCATTGTCATTTTGGCCCCAACCAATCTGCACAAATTAAACACGCTTTTGTAATTAACGTTTGTTACTCGATCAAAATCCGCTTCTGTCATTCGAATCAAAAACCCATCATTCGTGATTCCTGCATTGTTTATCAAACAATCTATTCGCCCAAAATCAGCGCAAACCTCATCAACCATTTTACTGCAATCTTCAAAATTCGAAACATCACAAACATAAAACTTAGTTCGTGCACCAAATTGCTCACATTTACTCAAAACCTGCAAACACGACGACCCCTGCTTTGAAGCTTCACTATGACAATTTAAGGCCAAATCAAACCCATCAGCCGCCAATCGAATGGCAACCGCTGCCCCTATTCCACCAGTTGCACCCGTCACCAATGCAACCTTTTTTTCCAAAGCCATAAACCAAACCTCCTTTTTTAAACCAAATCAAGTTAAATCTTAAAAATCAAAAACCATCGCACCATAAATGAAACCCGAACCAAAACTTACGACACAAACCTTGTCACCTGCTTTAATTTTGCCCTGTTCAATTAACTGCGCCAAACAAATTGGAATGCACGCCGACGAAACATTGCCTATGTTTTGAATATTAACAAAAACCTTATCTTTCGGCACACCAACATTTTTTATAACCTTATCTATTATGCGGGAATTTGCCTGATGAGGAATAATAAAATCTAAGTCATTTAAATCAATCTGCGCTTTTTTACAAACTTCAACAATCGAATCTGCCATACACCCAACAGCAAACCGAAAAACCTTGCTGCCTTCCATATGCATAAAACGATCGGCTTCAAATTTAAAAAAATCAAACTCAAAATTTTTTTTGCCTTTTTCCACATCAAAATCACTAGTAAAACAATTACTGACAGAATTTTGACTACAATATATTAACCCGGCCTGAGTTCCATCGGTTTTTAAAACAGAAAACACCTTGTTCTTGCTACGGCCAACAACAACAGCTCCAGCACCATCTCCAAACAAAACACAGGTTGCCCTATCAGCATAGTTAACAAACCTGGTCATGTTTTCAGAACACACAACTAAAACATTATTTATTTCATCGCCTGAATCTATGTAACGCGCCGCCATATCTAAAGCATATACAAAACCAGAACACGCACAACTTATGTCTATTGCAAAAGCGTTTGAAGCCTGTAATCGCCCCTGCAACATATTCGACATGGAAGGGAACACAAAATCTGCAGAAATAGTCGAAAAAATTATTAAATCTATGTCTAGAGCGCTAATTTTTGCATTTTTCAAAGCTTGATTCGCAGCAAAAACACCCATGCTAACTGTGAATTCGCCGCTATTTATATGCCGCTTTTCAATTCCAGTTCGTTTAACAATCCACTCATTAGAAGTTTCAACAATTTTTTCAAAATCATCGTTTCCAACAACCCTGCTCGGCAGATATTTCCCTGCGCCTAATATTTTTATTCCCACAATTTGCCTCCGATTTTTAAACTGCTTCTTTAAAGATAATTCCAATTTTTTAATAATTTTAATAACTAAATTATGCATTTGATTAATTAAAAATAAACACACAAAATGTTGAAACAAAAAATTAAAATTGAAATTTTAATCAAAAATTACAAAAACCGCGCAAACCTTCACTGAAATTTTAAAATAATTAAATCAATTTGTCAAATATGCCACAACTCCAAACAAACTCAATAAAAACTTGCTATCTAATCTTAAATTCCATCAAACAAATTTGATTAAATTAAAACCAAAATTTCAACATTAAGTATAATTTAAATTAAATTTCTAATTTAGTAATAGCTTCATTCAAGGTTTGTTCATCCTCCACCCCTATTAATTGAGCGCCTTTCAAAGTTTTTCTAACCATTGAACAAAGCGGTCTACTCGGCCCCAGTTCCACAAAAACTTCAAAACCTTGCGCATCCAAATTTTGCAAATTTTTTGTGAACAAAACCGGGCTCACCAACTGCCTCACAATTAAATTTTTAATATTTTCATCAAATTTAACCTCATCACCAGTAACATTGCTGAAAAGTTTAAGTTTTGGCTGCCCAAAATCAATCGAACTCAAAGCCGACTTGAATGGTTTAATCGCTTTTTCCATAAGCTTTGAATGAAACGCAGCCTCAACATTTAAAAATACACAACGACGAGCCTTTTCACTCAACTTTTCTGCAACCTGTTCCACTGCTGCCTTTTTGCCCGAAACAACAATTTGATCTACGCCATTATAGTTCGCGCAAACAACGTAATCATCAGCATTTGAACAAGCTAACTCAACATCACTCAGGTTTGCCCCAACTATTGCGCACATGGCACCATCGCCTTCGTTTTCACACTGCTGCATAGCCTCTGCCCTGGCTTTAACCACCCTAAAACCATCTTCCAACGACACCACTTCAGCCGCAATCATTGCGCTAATACTTCCCAACGAATGACCAACCACAGCTTGTGCACACACTCCTTTTTCAATCAAAGCACTAAACGCAGCAAGCGAAACAGCAACAATTGCCGGTTGAGCAAATCGAGTTTGACTCAATTTCTTAAAATTTTGTTCATTAGAACATAAATCAAAAAAATTAAAATGAAAAACGTCACTAGCGCATTCAAAAACCTCTTTCGCCTTTTTTGAGCAACCAACTAAACTGATTCCCATATTAGGTTTTTGCGAACCTTGCCCGGGAAACATAAAACAAATTTTCATGTTTTTATTCCTTTCAAACTTAATTTCAAAAATCCTATAATTTAAACTTAAACATATTTTTAAATCGCGCCTTTTATTCCATGTGGTAGTATAAAAATATGAACACTATATTATATTAAAATTTATATTAAAATTTTGCAAACCTGTCCATTTTTTATTAAACTCACCATATGTAAAAATAAAAAAATTATTCAGAAAGGTTAAACAAATTGAAAAAATTCGGGTTAATCGGCCACAACATAAAACATAGCGCCTCACCTTTTGTTCACAATGCAATATTTGAGCATTTTAATGTGTCAAACAAATATTCCTATGAACTCCTTGATTTAAATTCTTCTGAATTTGAAAAAAATTTCTACAAAATAAGCGATTTCGATGGCATAAACTTAACCACTCCCTACAAAATCACCACGTTTGAAAAACTAAGCTTAAAAAGTAAAAACGCAAATCTTTTCGGTTGCGTGAACACAATAAAAAAACTGCCAAACGGTAAATTAAAAGGTTTCTGCACCGATAACATTGGTTTTATGAAAACAATTCAACAATTTAACAAAACTTTTTTCAACAAAGTATTAATAATAGGTTATGGCGGAGCTGGTCAAATGGCTGCAAAATGTTTAATGTCGCTTTGCAAAAATATGTTTATATTAATAAGAAACCCATTAAAACTTGCTTATTTAAAAAAACTAAAACTTAACAAACCAATTTTTGTTGACAACAGCAAAATAAAAAAACAAAATTTTGATTTATTAATTAATGCAACTCCTTCCGTCAGCGGCAACAAAATAAACGACCCTCCAATTGATATAAATCAACTAGGTTCAGTTTCAAACGTTTTTGATTTAAACTATTTTCCATCAACCACAAAACTATTAAAACAAATGCTTCAACAGGGTGCTGTTT
>JAZUIR010000037.1:0-2484 GCA_045642305.1 Oscillospiraceae bacterium
AATTATTGAAAACACCTTACACTCACAAGTTATGCTACCATAAAATTTAGATAATTTCAATAGTTTTATTAATTTGTTTTACAAAATTAATTGAGTAAATTTTCCAAAATACTTCAAAATCATCTACAAAAAAACAACACAAACTCAATTAAAATAATATTTGACATAAACACTTTTATAAGCCAATTTTTTATGATAAAATCTAGGCTGGCGACAAAAAATTGGAGGTTCAAATAATTATGAGAAATATATTATATCTAGTGATTCCATGCTTTAATGAAGAAGAAATTTTATTAGATAGTGCAAAAATTTTTAAAAAAAAAATCACAAATTTAATAAGCACAAACAAAATTTCAGATAAAAGCAAAATTATGTTCGTAGACGACGGATCAACCGACAAAACATGGAAAATCATATCAGAACTAAACAAACAAGAAAAAATCTTCACAGGAATAAAACTTAGCAAAAACGAAGGTCATCAAAATGCACTGTTAGCGGGCCTTTTAACAGCAAAAAAATATGCTGACCTTACAATTTCAATGGATGCCGATCTCCAAGACGATATAGATGCTATAGATGAAATGATAGATAAATTTTTTAAAGGATTTGAAATAGTCTACGGCGTAAGATGTGACCGCCAAATCGATAGTTTTTTTAAAAAATCAACAGCAAACTTGTTCTATAAACTAATGAATTTTATGGGTGCAAAAACAATAGCGAATCATGCAGATTTTAGACTAATGAGCACAAAAGCTTTAAATGCCCTTGAAAAATTCAGTGAGGTTAACATATTCTTGCGAGGAATAATTCCACTGATTGGATTCAAATCTGCTAAAGTGTTCTACGAACGAAAAAAAAGAAAAGCCGGAATCAGCAAATATCCACTAAAGAAAATGATTCATTTTGCAATTGATGGAATAACATCATGCTCAACAAAACCGATGAAATTAATCGCTGCAGTTGGATTACTTTTAATAGCTTTTTCAATAATAGTTTTTTTCATATGTGCTCGAGGATTTAGATATATAGATTTATTTTCGGTTCTTGTCATGTTTTCCATATGGTTCATTGGCGGACTCAACCTGCTTGCCTTTGCTATAATTGGAACATACGTTAGCAAAATATACTTGGAATCAAAACATAGACCAAAATTCATAATAGAAGCAGAATTGGAATAATAAAACAAATTTACACATAAGTTTACTTATATTAATTTGACTACACGTGTTACGCATGTTTCACGATTTTTATTATGAACTTAATCGGAGATTGTATCATAGGACATCATAACGACTCAAATTAGAAAAAAGCCCCAAAATATCAAAACGGAATCAAAATTCCAACATTCGATACTTTGAAGCTAAAAAAATAACAAACTATGTATAACTCAAACTACTTATTTAAAACACTACCTGCGCTCGCTTTCTTTTCTTTTCAAAAAACACTCACTACAATAGATGTCTTGTCCTTCTTTTGGCTGAAAAGGAACCCTGGCCTCACCAGCACAATCAGCACATTGCACAGTAAAAAACTGCCTCTCCGCTCTTTCATTGCTCTTACGCTGATCTCTACATTCTTTGCATCTTTTTGGTTCATTAACAAAACCTTTTTCCCTATAGAACTCTTGCTCACCAGCAGTAAAGGTAAATTCCTTACCACATTCCTTGCACACTAAAGTTCTGTCCTCATACATCACAAACAACCTCGCTTAGATAAAAATAAATTTGCCCCAAAAGGCTGGACTCGCACCGCCACCTTTGAAAAACAACGCTCTACTTTAAGCTATTTGGGCCTAAATACACTTACACGTTCCACTTTAAAATAATATATGAATAAAGTCAAGCTTTTTTATAAAATTTTTCAAAAAAACCTACTTTTTACAACAAAAAATTTCAAAATTCTAGCCTCTAACCCTATTTTTGTCCATTTCTTTCCTAAGCCTTCCAATAATTTTTTTCTCTAACCTTGAAATATATGATTGCGATATTCCTATCTTGTTGGCAACTTCCTTTTGAGTATATTCCTTTCCGTCCATCATACCAAATCTCATTTTCATAATTTCCTTCTCACGAGGTTCAAGCTTTTCAATTAACTCAACGACAACATTCCACTCCGCCTTATCTTCAATGTCTTTATTAACGCAATCACTTTCTGTGCCTAAGATATCAGAAAGCAAAAGCTCATTACCATCCCAATCTATCCTCAACGGTTCATCAATAGACATTTCATATTTTTTGTTGTTAATCTTTCGCAAATACATTAAAATTTCATTTTCAATACAACGAGAAGCGTAGGTTGCAAGTTTTATATTCTTGTCGGGTGAGAAAGTGTTACATGCTTTAATCAAACCTATAGTGCCTATTGAAATTAAATCTTCTACCCCAACCCCACTAGATTCAAACTTTTTCGCTATATATACAACCAAACGCAAATTATGAACAATTAAAATATCTTTAGCTTCGCTATCGCCATTTTTAAGTTTTT
>JAZUIR010000038.1:0-7988 GCA_045642305.1 Oscillospiraceae bacterium
TTGAGCTAAAACTTCATTGTTTTCATTAATCAACTGCACAAAAACTTTATTTCCAATCTTTTTGAAAAAACTTGACCTCTTGCTGCCTTCCCTATCAAACATTAGATCAAAACGAAACGCTGCAGAAACTCCAAAAGGCGCTTTCGAACCATTTTCATCAAAAAAAATTTCAACCTTGCTTTTTGTTTCACCAGCCTTCAAAGCCTCTCCGGTTGGCTTAAAAATCTTCACCCCATCTTTAACAAGCAATCCCCTGCTCTCAAACTCACTAAAACAAATTTCACTCGGCAAAGCCGAACCAACTTCATGGTTAGCAAAACAACCACAACCTGAAAAAGCCAAAATAGAGGCAACAGCTAAACCAACACCCAATCCAAACCTTTTAATCTTAATCATATTCACAAACACCCCTTAACAAAAAAGCAACCTATCACGCCGTATTATATCATAAAAAAGAAAAACATCAAAGTAAAATTACCATAATCATGCAAAAAAACAACCCAACAACATGACTTGAAACCGAAGATTACTTAAAGAAAATTACTTAAAATCGAAGATTTTTTTAACTTAACTTTTAAAAAAACTTCAAATTTCGTTCATGTAATTACTACAATTTAAATGAAAAAAATTCAAGTTAGACAAAATCAACCAAAAATTTATATCACAATAATTAACCCGACTTGAAAAATTCTTAAAGCCCCTTCTCAACTACGCTTTAATAAAAGCTCAAATTTTATCCAAATCATAACAACAAACCATAATTTTCCTAAAAATATTTCATATCAATTAAAATTTAAAAAATGCTTGTGACAAATCAAAATATAAAACCAGTTAACATGAAAATTTCGCAAAAACCCTACTCAAAGTTTCAACAACCTTAGAAGCAGTAATAGCTACACGACCAAACCCTTCTTCAACCAACAAATCAGCGCAAGCGCCGTGAACAAAAACAGCATTTTTCACAGCATCAGCAACTTCGCCACTGCTAGAATTTCGAGCAACAAATGCCGAAATAATTCCAGTTAGCACATCACCACTGCCACCTTTTGCCAAACCTTCATTTCCACTTAAATTAACAAACTGCAAACCTTCAGGAGTAGTAACTATCGAATTGGGTCCTTTCAACACCAAATAGCAATTCCAAGCCTCGGCCTTCTGCTTTGCAAGCTCAAATCTATTATCTTCAACATATGCAACATCGCAACCGCAAAGTCTGGCCATTTCCCTAACATGAGGAGTTAGAATAGTTGCAAATCTGCGATTTTTAACAACATTAAAAAGTTTATCATCCAAAAACGACAAAGCATCGGCATCTAAAACAACAGGAGCAGGATAATTTATAACCTTTTCAACAACCGATTTAACGCAATTATTCCTAGAAATTCCTGGTCCGCATGCAACAACATCAAAACCCTTCTTTATGTCAATATCACAAAGAAAATCACCATTTTGCTCACAATCAACATAGGTCGCCTCCAACACAGCAGACGACACACAAAACTTTAAATAATCTGGCATAGCAACACTAACAAGCCCCACACCACTTTGAAGACATGCCTTAACCGCCAAAACAACAGCTCCAACCAGGTTTTTGCTTCCACCGACAATCAAAGCCCTACCCCTGCTCCACTTATCATCGCTCGATTTTGGAAAAACAAATGTTCTAACAAAATCATCGGCTCCCCAAGTTTTTGCACAAAACATTTTAGTTTCCTCATCGCATTCTATGTCAGCATCAACCACAACAAGCCTTCCATAGTTAAGTTTTGCAGGAAACAAAAAAGCACTACGTTTAAAATATGACACAGTTAAAGTAATATTCGCCTTAACCGCAACATCAAAACCACCAGAATCGGCACTAATTCCGCTTGGAACATCTAACGAAACGATAGTTGCTTTCAACGAATTAATTTTTTGAATTAGCTTTGATAATTTTTCATCACGAATCAACCCATGAAACCCTATTCCAAAAATAGCATCCACTACTATATCAAATTCTTCTAACCAAAATTTATTATCACAATAAACCTCAGACCTAAACCCGCAATCACAAAAAATCTTATAGTGATATTTAGTGGTTTTGCTAAATTTTTCGGTTCCATCAACTAAAACCAATTCAGCCAAAAACCCCATTTGTTTCAGCCGCCGAGCCAAAACTATCCCATCACCACCATTGTTGCCTGATCCACAAAATATTGCTATTTTATCGGTTTTTTTAGCAATTTTCTCCAGCTCATGTGAAAAAGCTAAACCTGCATTTTCCATCAAAATTTCTTCAAAAATTCCAATCTTGCTTACAGTATACAAATCAGAATTTTGCATTTCTTTTTTAGACAGAACTAGCATATAACCACCAAAACCTTAACGCAAAATTATAACTCAAAACCTAACCGAAAAAATTCTTAAGCTTCTCAAAAAAACCCTTACGAATATTATAATTTTTCTCAGTTAAACTACCATCAAACTCAGCTAATAATTTTTTCTGCTTACCATTCAAATTTTTAGGCACCTCAACCACAGCAGTCACTAGCATATCACCCCTGCCATGAGACTGCAACCGTTTAATTCCTTTACCCTTTAACCTAAAAACTGTTCCTGGCTGCACCCCTTCCGGAATATTATATTTCACGCGTCCATCAATTGTTGGCACAACAACCTCTGCCCCATTCACAGCTTGAAAATATGTTATCGGAATCTCACACATAACATCGAATCCTTTTCGCCTAAAAATAGGGTCAGGCCTAACCGTCACCGCAATATTTAAATTACCACTAGACCCACCAAACAAACCAGCATTACCGCCACCTGAAACAAGCAAAGTTTGCCCATCATCTATTCCAGCAGGAATGCTTATCTTTATCTTTTTCGTTGTAGGCTGAGTTCCCTTTCCCCCACAACCACCACAAGGCTTACCAACAACAGTTCCGCTACCACCACAATGAGAACAGGTTCTGGAAGAAGTCATAAAACCAAACGGAGTGCGTTGTTGAGTTCTTATTTGACCCGTTCCACCACATTGAGGGCACGAAACAGGCTCACTACCGGGTTCACATCCGCTTCCACCACATTTTGAACAAACATCTTGCTTTTTAACTTCAATTTCCTTATCGATTCCCATACAAGCTTCCAAAAACGAAATAGTGACGCTAAAAAACGTGTCTTCTCCACGACGAGGAACCCTGCCATTTGAAGAAGAAGTTCTATTTGAACGAGAAAATCCACCAAACCCGCCTCCGAAAACACTGTCAAAGATATCACCTAAATCAACATCAAAACCTCCACCATAGCTAGTGCCACCAGATGAACCAAAATTGCCATCAACTCCTGCATGTCCAAATCTATCATATTTTTCACGCTTATTTTTATCACCTAGAACATCATAAGCCTCGCTAATTTCCTTGAATTTAGCCTCTGCCTGCTTATCATTCGGGTGCAAATCAGGATGGCACCGCTTTGCCAACCTGCGATAGGCTTTTTTTATTTCATCTTCCGATGCACCTTTTGCAACCCCTAAAACTTCATAGTAATCACGCTTACTTGCCAATTTATTCCTCCAAAATTAATCAAAAGCACAAAACTTAGCATATGCTCGAGATTAAATTCCAATTAAACTCATTTACCACCCTTATCATCAACATCAGTGTAGTCAACATCAATGGTGTCACCACCTCCAGTTGAACCATTACCCGATGATGATGTTTCATTTGCGGCAGCGGCGGAGCCTGATTCGGTCGATTGCTGCGAACCCGCTTGATTTGCCTGACCTGCCCCAGCCGATGCTGATTTATATAACTTCTCAGAAATGGAATATAGAACTTTTTGCAAATCTTCCTGCTTAGATTTCATCAAATCAACATCATTTCCCTGAACAGCCTTTTTAAGTTCATCTATTTTGCTCTGCATAGAACTCTTTTCACCGTCTGAAAGCTTATCAGATGACTCTCTCAAAATTTTCTCACTCTGATATATTGCTTGATCGGCCGCATTTTTAACTTCAACTTCCTGCTTTTTTTTCTTGTCAGCTTCAGCAAACCTTTCAGCGTCCTTAACAGCCTTGTCTATCTCTGCATCACTCATATTGGTTGATGAGGTAATCGTTATGTTTTGTGCTTTACCCGTTCCCAAATCCTTAGCATAGACATGAACTATACCGTTAGCATCAATATCAAAAGTGACTTCAATTTGAGGAACTCCCCGTGGCGCAGGAGCTATTCCGTCAAGCCTAAACCTTCCAAGCTGCTTATTGTCACGGCAAAATTCACGCTCACCCTGAAAAATTGCAATGTCAACCGACGTTTGCCCATCAGCTGCAGTTGTGAAAATCTGGGTTTTTTTAGTTGGAATGGTCGTGTTGCGTTCAATCATGCGCGCCATAACATCGCCCTGAGTTTCAAGCCCGAGCGTTAACGGAGTAACGTCTAAAAGCAAAAGCCCCTTAACGTCGCCCTGAAGCACTCCACCCTGAATTGCAGCTCCAACAGCAACGCACTCGTCAGGGTTTATGCCCTTAAATGGTTCCTTGTGCAAATTGTTTTTTATAGCCTCAACAACAGCAGGAATTCGAGTCGACCCCCCAACCAAAATTATCTTATCCAAATCATTTTCAGTTAAGCCAGCATCACTCAAAGCCTGCCTAACAGGGCCCATTGTTTGTTCAACCAAATCAGAAGTGAGCTCATTAAACTTAGCCCTAGACAAACTCAAATTCAAATGTTTAGGTCCAGAGGCGTCAGCAGTAATAAAAGGCTGGTTAATTTGGGCAGTTTGAGTTGAAGAAAGCTCGATCTTTGCCTTTTCTGCTGCCTCCTTCAAACGCTGCATAGCCATATTATCACCTGAAAGGTCTATTCCCTGCTCTTTTTTAAACTCCGACAAAATCCATTTAATTATTCTGTCGTCAAAATCATCACCACCAAGCTTGTTATTACCAGCTGTTGCCAAAACTTCTTGAACACCATCACCCATTTCTATTATGGAAACATCAAAAGTTCCTCCACCCAAATCATAAACCATAATTTTTTGGTCTTCACCCTTGCCAACACCATAGGCCAAAGCAGCTGCAGTCGGTTCGTTAATTATTCTTTTAACCTCTAAACCTGCAATTTTTCCAGCATCTTTCGTTGCCTGACGCTGTGAATCCGAAAAATAAGCTGGAACAGTTATTACTGCTTCACTAACCGGCGCACCAATATAACTCTCAGCATCCGCCTTTAGCTTCTGCAAAATCATAGCAGAAATCTCCTGAGGAGTATATTCCTTATCGGCAACCTTAGCACGAAAATTAGAACCCATGTGACGCTTAATCGAAATTATTGTTCTATCAGGGTTGGTTATTGCCTGACGCTTAGCAATTTGACCAACCAAGCGCTCACCATCTTTTGAAAACGCAACAACCGAAGCAGTGGTTCTCGACCCTTCAGAATTTGGAATAACAACAGCCTCTCCGCCTTCCATGACTGCAACACAAGAATTAGTTGTTCCCAAATCTATTCCAATAATCTTACTAAAACCTTTATTTTCCATTTTAATTCAACCTCCAAATTTTAAAAAATTTTCAACCCATATTCTTCAAAATAACTTAAAAAACTAGCTTCACGGGTTGGCAACCACAACAACCGCATGACGAACAACCCTATCACCTTTACAGTAGCCCTTTTGCAAAACCTCATAAACACAATTTCTACCAAAATCATCAACTTCAACAGTTTTGACAGCACTATGAAACTTCGGGTTAAATGGCTCGCCCTTTTTTGCAACACTTTCAACCCCAAGTTTTTTTAGTGCTTCAACAAACTGATCAAGAATTAGGCGCACCCCACTACTAAACTCATCATTTTGCCCATCAACCACCAAAAAGGCCTTCTCAAGCCCATCCAAAACCGGCAAAAACTCCAAAACACAATCAATTTGAGAAGTGTCATAAAGACTTTGTTTTTCCTTCGCAGTTCGCTTCTTAAAATTGTCAAACTCAGCCCTTATTCGCAAATTTTGCTCTTTAAAACTTTCAAGTTCTTTTTCAAGTTTTTCAATTTGTTTAGCTAACTCATTTTCACCATCACCAAAATCATCAATCTGATCTTCCAAATCCTCAAAATTTTTTGAATCAACCAAATCTTCATCAAAAACTTCTTTTGAAGATTCACCTTCATCACATTTGACTTCGTCATTAATGTCATCATCCAATTCATCAAACAAAACCATTTCTATTCCTCCAATTCTTCATTTTCAAATTCCATCTTCTCGATCAAACTGGAAACTCCCTTTTCAAAATACCTCAAATAGGCCAAAACCTTGCGATAATTTAACCTCATCGGGCCAATAACACCCAAACAACCCAACTTTCTGGTTAAATTACCATATTTTGTAACTATTAAGCTTGAATTGCCTATTTTAAACACATCGCTCTCATTTCCAAACACTATGTTTATTCCAGAAAACGCACTCGACAAAATTTTTTCTATGCTATCCTTAACAGATATAAATTTTAAAATTTCATCTGCCTGCACACCTTCATATTTCAATAAATTGTCTTCACCAGTTAAATTAACGTGATTTTGCTGCATCTCATCGGAAATTTCGCGCAAGGCCTTGAAAAGCGGAGCAAAACTCAAAACATAACCGCCGACAGCAGCTGACAAATTAACGATAACCTCATTATCAAGCGACTCAATAGTGTTACCTATCAAACTGTCATTCAACAATTTTTTAAACATGTCTAACTGACTTGAGCCGATATCAAACTCAACTCGACAAATCTTATTTTTTATTTCTCCGTTTGAAGTTACCACCAAAATTGCAAAAACCCGTCTGCCAGCTGGAATAACCTCAACCTTCGAAATCATGGAAAACTTAGAAAAATTTGACGTTGAAACAACCGCTAAACCCGTAACCTCCGACAAAGCATTTGCAGCATTATCGACCAATGAGTTTATTGAACTCACATCTTTCTCCAAAACAAAATCGATTTCCTTTTTCTCCTGCAAGGTTAAATATTCCGGCTCCATCAAACGATTAATATATATCCTAAAGCCTTCATAAGTCGGAACCCTTCCTGCTGAAATGTGAGGTTGCTCTAAAAAACCTAATTTTTCTAGCTTAACCATATCCGATCTTATTGTGGCTGAAGAAACACTATTATCGATTCTATTGCAAACCGCAACACTACTCACAGGATCACCTGTTTCGATATATATGCTAACAATTTGCTCTAACACCTTTAGAAGCCTTTCGTCGTTGCTCAAATTTTTTAACACCCCTATTTTATATGCGACGACAAATATATTTAGCACTCCACTAACTCGAGTGCTAAATTGATTTTAACACCACATCTAAGCTATGTCAACAGTTTAATAAAAATTTTTTTAATTTTTAAAAAATAAAAAAGCCCAGCTGCCTCACCGAACAACCAGACTAAAATCAAATTTTCACAGAACTATTTCTTACGCCTTCTCAACAACCAAAAAACAGCAGCAATTGCAACAAAAACAAACGCCCCAAACAATTGAAAAATATAATAAACTTTTTCCGTTCTAAACCCTTTACCAGAACCAGATTTAAATTTCAAAAAGCCCGATTTGCTGCCAAACTTAAGAGGCACAAAAGGAGCTCCCTGCTTTCCAGAAATTTCTCTACACAGACTCTGCAAAAAATCCGCATTTGAGAGCTTAACACCCCTTAACTTATTACCTCCATACGACATACTATCACGATCTCTTAAGCCGTCACTGGAGAATAATCCTTCACAAAAATCAACACCCGACAGAACAACAACCTTTGCAACCTTGTCGCCTTCAACCTTCTTTTGAGCACCACCAGCAAAAACAAAATCAGACCTTGGCAAATCAGCTAAACCTTTTGTTGTTTTATCAATAACCACACATGAATTTGAAGTCTTGCAAATTTCAAAATTGCTCCATCCATCTTGAGCGGCTTCAACCTTCATCGGCCTACACCCTTCACACACAAAAGGCCACTTGCGCTCAACCATA
>JAZUIR010000039.1:0-7510 GCA_045642305.1 Oscillospiraceae bacterium
AGTTTATTGTTAGGTTAAGGTTTTTGTTGTCGTCTATGGTGAAGTTGAGTTCAAAAATGTTAATTTTTAAATCAATTCTTTCTGTTTTGGTTTTAATTTTTTGTTTTACTGTGAATGAAATTGGAATTGATTTTTCGAAAATTTCAGGTGTGTCGTCGTTGGTTATGCCATAGGCGTTCACGGTGAGTTTAGCGTTTACTTTAATTTGATTGTTTATTTTTTCGGTTTCCAGATTTGAAAATTGGGCGTTCACGTCAACTATTTTGTTAAAATTTAACGCCGTGAAGGTTTCGTTTAGGCTGAAATTTTCTTTTATTGTTTCTGTGACATCAAACGTTTCGATTGATTTGTTTTGGGTTTTTATTTCATATTTTGTTGAGAAAACGTCGCAAATCAGGTCTACTGAGTTTGATTTAGAAGCGTAGCCGTTTATTAAACATTCCGCATCGATTTTTAAAACGTTGCCTTCTTGTAAAATTTTGCTTGAAACTGAAGTGACGTCGTAATTTATGTTACATAGAAATTTTTCATCCACTTTAGGCATTTCTAGAATTTGATTCACAACCGTTGTTAGTTTTTTGTTTAGTGCGGTTTTTTTGTCGGTTGAGCAATATATTACAGTTAAGTAGGCGGTTGCTTTTGAAATTATTTTGTTAAGAACAGTTTTGTGTTCGTCTTCAATAATGTTTATTTTAACGTCAAGAACATGTTCTATTGGGGCTTCAAATTCAATTTGTTCTGAAATTTTAAATGGTTGATTGTTCCATAACTGATCTGAAGTTAGCTTTAATGGTTGTTTTTTTAGGTGGATTCCTGTTTTTGTTGTTTCTTCGAGGCTTAAATTTTGCAAAATTGGTTCTTCTGTTTTATCATATATCTTTAAAAATATAGTTGATAAACCTTTTATTTCAATTTTTTTTGAGCTAACTATTTTGCAGTTTGCATAGTTTGTTTTTATGTTGTAGAAAATGCAAGGGTTGTTAACTTGAGTTTTAAGTTTTAGCGTTTTTGAAAACGGAATGTTTTGATGAATAGATTTTATATTGCCTTCTTCCTCGTCAATATATATTAATTTAATTATTGTATTACCGTCTATTGTAAATTGTTCTCCCGAGGATCGGAATGAGCATATGTGCGGTTCTGCTCTGAATTGCAGCATTTTAAATATTCCAGTTAAGTAGTCTGGAAGTTGATATTCTAGTTCTATTGGTTGTTCTATTGTTTGATTAAAAATTTCGCGGTTAGTTTTTATGGTGCCTTGTGAAAAATTTGGTTCCATATCGTTTTTTCCTCCTCCTTATTTAACAAAACTAAATGAATTATGGATTTTAAAATATGTTTTTTAAATTCTATGTTTTAATTTTTGTTAATATGTTTTTTATTTTTGAAAATGTTTTGTGGCAGGGTATCTGTTGCAGATATTGACAAAATTGATTAAATTATATATAATCAGCCTGTGTGTTTTGTGAACTATTTATATAAAATATTTGAAATATTTCAATTGGAGGGTGGGGTTTTTATGGATTTTGACGGAAGTAGAACGAAAAAAAATTTGGAGTTGGCTTTTGCTGGAGAGTCTCAGGCTTTTGTGAAATATAGATATTATGCCTTTAGAGCCAGAAAAGAGGGTTATGAACAGATAGCTGGGATTTTTAACGAAACTGCTGATAATGAGTTTGAGCATGCAAAAATTTGGTTTAAGCTTTTGAATGGTAGCGAAACTGACACCTTAGCTCATTTGAAGGATGCTGCGTTGGGTGAGCACCAGGAATGGACTAAAATGTATGCCGAGTTTGCTGAAATAGCTAAGCAGGAAGGTTTTGATGATATCGCAGTGTTGTTTGATGGCGTTGGAGCAATCGAAAAAAATCACGAACAGACCTATAACGAATTTGCTAAAAAAGTTAGCGATAAAACTGTTTTTGTTGCAGATGGCGAATGTGCGTGGATTTGCAGAAATTGCGGCCACATTCACTTTGGTAAGGAAGTTCCAGAAAGTTGCCCTATTTGTTCTCATCCTAAAGCATTTTTTCAGCGTCATGAACAGGGTTAAATTAAAATTTGGTTTAGTTTTTATAAGTGTTAGTTTGTAATTATAGTTAAGGAGAAATAGTTTATGGAAATAGAAGAAAAAACGTCAGAAACAGTGAACAGTGTTGAATCATTAGAACTTAAGCTAAAACAGATGAGGAAGGCTCAAGAAGAATTTGCAAAGTTTAGCCAAAAGCAGGTTGATGAAATATTTTTTAAGGTTGCGGTTGCAGCTAACCAGAAGCGGCTTGATCTTGCAAAGATGGCATATGAAGAAACCAGAATGGGCGTTTTGGAAGATAAGGTCATAAAGAATAATTTTGCTAGTGAATATATTTATAATAAATATAGGGACACAAAAACTTGTGGAATTGTTGAACAAAGCAAGGAGGCAGGTTTTGCTGTTGTGGCTGAGCCGGTTGGGGTTGTTGCTGCGGTCATTCCAACAACGAACCCCACTTCAACTGTTATTTTCAAGGTTTTGTTGTCGTTAAAAACTCGAAATGCAGTTTTTATTTCACCTCATCCTAGGGCTAAGCAATCTATTTTCTACACGGCAAAGTTGTTGCATGATGTTGCTGTTGAGGCGGGTGCTCCAAAAGATATTATTGCGTGTATAAGTGAGCCGTCGCTTGAATTAACCCAGAAATTAATGGCCAATGCTGATCTTATTTTGGCAACAGGGGGGCCTGGTCTTGTTAAGGCTTCCTATTCTTCAGGAGTTCCTGCTTTGGGGGTTGGAGCCGGCAACACTCCTGCCTATATTGATGGTTCTGCTAATTTAAGAATGGCGGTTATGTCGATAATTCACTCTAAAACTTTCGACAATGGAGTGATTTGTTCATCGGAACAGTCGTGTATAGTTGCAAACGAAGTTTATGATGAAGTTAAGGGTTTGTTTAAGCTTTTTGGCTGTCATTTTTTGAATTCTGATGAAATTGAAAAGATGCGTAAAACAATTTTAATAGATGGCGCGTTAAATTCCAAGATTGTGGGTCAAAAGCCTGCAACAATTGCAAGGCTTGCTGGTTTTGAAGTTGATGAAAAAACCAAGGTTTTGATTGGAGAAGTTGATTCAGTTGAAGATGATGAGCCGTTTGCCTATGAAAAGCTTTCTCCGATTTTGGCGATGTATAGGGCCAGTGGTTTTGACGATGCTGTAAGAAGGGCAAAAAGGCTTGTTATGCGGGGGTATGGCCATACTTCCTCAATATATTTAAATGTCGACAGATGTTATGATAAGCTTCAAAAATTTCAAAGTGAAATGAAAACCTGTCGTGTTGTTGTGAACATGCCTTCGGCTCAAGGCGCAATAGGTGACATATATAATTTCAAGCTCACTCCATCGCTCACTTTGGGATGTGGTTCTTGGGGTGGAAACTCAATTTCTGATAACGTTGGAGTTAGTAATTTGCTGAATTATAAAAAAATTGTTGAAAGGAGAGAGAATATGCTTTGGTTCAAGGCGCCTGAAAAAGTTTATTTTAAAAAAGGCTGTTTAGAGTTTGCATTAAGAGAGCTTAAGGAAGAGTTAGACAAGAAACGTGCATTTATTGTTACGGGTCCATATTTATATAAGCATGGTTATGTGGATAGAGTAATGAGATATTTGGACGAAATGGGAATTGTTCATTCGGTTTTCTATGATGTTCCATCGGATCCTGATTTTGATTGCACAAAAAAGGGTGCAAAGCAAATGGAAAGTTTTCAACCCGATGTTATTATCGCTGTTGGTGGTGGTTCGCCTATGGACGCAGCAAAGGTTATGTGGTTGATGTATGAACATCCAGATGTTGATTTTGCTGATTTGTCTATGAGATTTATGGACATAAGAAAGCGTGTCTACAAATTTCCAAAGCTTGGCAAAAAGGCTTATTTTATTGCATGCCCAACAAGTGCAGGAACTGGTTCTGAAGTCACTCCATTTACCGTAATAACCGATTCGAAAACTAAAATAAAATATCCGCTTGCTGATTATGAGTTAATGCCAAATATGGCGATTGTTGATAGTGATTTGATGATGAATGCTCCAAAGAGTTTGACTGCTGCTTCTGGAATAGACGCTTTGGTTCATGCGCTTGAGGCCTATGTTTCGGTTATGGCCAGTAGCTTCACCGATGGCCCTGCATTGATGGCTCTGAAGCTGATTTTTGAATTTTTGCCTCGTGCTTATGACGATGGAGAGCATGATGTTGAAGCTCGTGAGAAGATGGCGTCGGCAGCAACTCAGGCCGGAATGGCTTTTGCTAATGCATTTTTGGGTGTTTGTCATTCTATGGCGCACAAATTAGGAGCTTTTCATCACCTGCCTCACGGAATTGCTAATGCGCTTTTAATAACCACTGTTATGAGGTTTAATGTGGTTAAGAATCCGCAGAAAATGGGGACTTTTCCGCAATATGAATATCCTAAAGCTTTAGAACGCTACTGTGAGTGTGCTCATTATTTGGGAATTGAAGGAAATGATGACAATGAAACTTTTGAAAAACTAATTGAGGCGATTGAGCAGCTTAAGAAGAAAATTGGAATTAAAGCTTCGATTAAAGATTATGACATTTCAGAAGAAGAGTTTTTGAAAACTTTAGATGAAATGAGTGAATGTGCTTTTGATGATCAGTGTACTGGGGCGAATCCGCGTTATCCGCTAATTAGTGAAATTAAAGATATGTTTAAGCAGGCTTATTATGGCAATGGTAGTGAAAATTAAAAATTTTTTGTTTTAAAAATCGAAAATTTAGCTAAAGATTTTAGGTTAAGCCTGGTTTTTAGCTAAATTTCGTTTTTTCATGTTGTGATTATTGGGAGGTTGATTTTTTAAATTTATGTTGTGATTAATAATTTAAGTATGGTGATTATGTTATGTATTTTTTAATTAAGGAGACTTTACAGGAATGTGATAAAAATGCAGTTAGGGGTTGTGATGAAAAATATGTTGCGGTTTTGACTTCTACTGAGTGGAAAGTTGAAAAAGATAGTTTCGATTTTGGAATAGATTTGGATCTTGACACTTCTGAGATTTTGAGCACTAGTGCTGATGTTAACTATGATTCATTAACTGGAACTTTTTGCGTGCCAAATCGGCAATGTTTGTTTGAAGAGCAGAAGTTTGCATTTGCTCTTGATGAAAAAGGAATAGTTTTTATTGATGATAGTGGAGTTGTTGAAAAAATGACTCAAGTTATTCAAACAAGCAGACGCTGGCGGTTTCCGAGTTTGGAACGATTCATATATGATTTTTTGGACCAAATAATAAAAGACGATTTGCATTTGATGGGCAACTATGAGCGTGAGCTTGGAATGATGGAAAACACTATAATGGCTGATGATTTTTTGGATCCTAATCGTGTTAATGATATGAGAAGTGATATTCGTGATTTAAAAAATCACTATGAGCAATTGCTTGATTTGGGTCAAATTTTTGAAGAAAATGAAAATAATTTCTTTAAGCCGAACAATATCCGTTATTTTCATTTGTTTTTAAACAGGATAGAGCGTTTGCGTGATATATCTTCGTCGATTAGGGATTACACTGTTCAGATTCAAGATTATTACAAATCGCATCTTGACATTAAGCAAAACAGGATAATTACTATTCTAACCGTAATAACTTCGATTTTTATGCCGTTGAACCTAATAACTGGTTGGTTTGGCATGAATTTTCGTTATACTAGTGATATGGATTGGGGTTATCCGCTTGTTATAGTAACCTGTGTTGTTATTGTTGTGGTTGGTTTTTTAATTTTCAAGAAGAAGAAGTGGCTTTAATTTTTGATAAAATTTGGAATTTTTTTGTTTAAAATGTTTTAAATTTTAGCGAAAATTAAAAATTTAATTAAATTAATTTTTTATGTTTCAATATTCTACCATTTTTTAGGTTATTTTATGTTTATAATTTAAACCATTGAACGATAATTCTAGGTTTGAGCTTAAAAAGGAGATTTTGTTACATGAATTCTAGAAAAATTAAACATAAGATAGCGAGGTCGTGTAAAGGCAATTTGACGAAATATTTTGAAAAGATTGAAATAGTCAATTTGTTGTTGCTAAAAAATGTGGGTTTAACTTCTGAAATTGAAGTTTTAAAAAAGGTTAATTCAATATATTCTAAGAAGAGTTTTATAAAAAAAAGTCAGTGCTAAATTTGAAATAGCGCTGACTTTTTCATTTTTGTTTTTTAAAATTTTTATCTTACTGTAGTTTTTTTAAATGTTTTAGTTTCAGTAATTTCGTTAACTGAACCGTCACCATCAACACTTTCGTTTTTTTTGGTATAGGTTTCAACCGTATTCTTATTGCCGTCTTCATCTATGAAAACTGTTCTTTTAATCGATTTGATCACTTTATCGTTTTTGTTGTCATTAGTTTCAGTTTCTGCTTTTTTGTTATTATATATTGGAACTAATGCTTTTGATAAGCTATCGTTCATGTTTTCGCTGTTTGAAACTTTTTTGTTGTTAGTAGGTTTTGTTAAATCGAAGTTTGCGTTCGGGTTTGAACTCAGGCCTTCGGTTAGACTTTCAAGCCGTTTTCTAATGAGATCAGCTTTTTGTTCCATTGAATTTAATAAACTATTTATGTTTATGTCATTTGGTGCTGTTGTTGTTGAGCTGGTATCTGTTGTTTTGTTATTGTTTGAGCTAGTTTCTGTTGTTGTTGAGCTAGTTTCTGTTGGTGTTGGTGTTGAGCTAGTTTCTGTTGTTGAGCTGATATCTGTTGGTGTTGGTGTTGAGCTAGTTTCTGTTGTTGTTGGTGTTGAGCTAGTTTCTGTTGGTGTTGAGCTAGTTTCTGTTGTTGTTGAGCTAGTTTCTGTTGGTGTTGGTGTTGAGCTAGTTTCTGTTGGTGTTGAGTCAGGTTTTGCTGGTGTTGTTGTTGAGCCAGTTTCTGTTGGTGTTGTTGTTGAGCCAGTTTCTGTTGGTGTTGTTGTTGAGCTAGTTTCTGTTGTTGTTGGTGTTGAGTCGGTATCTGTTGTTGTTGAGCTAGTTTCTGTTGTTGAGCTAGTTTCTGTTGGTGTTGAGCTAGTTTCTGCTAGTGGATTTGTTGTAAAATCGCCCATAATTGGCGTTATTGGCGCTGAAATTGGCGCTGAAATTGGCGTTGAAGGAAAAGTTGTTGAAGGAGAGTTAAAATCGTTAATCGTTATGTTAGAGCTGGTAAGCGCTGTTGGGTCGTTTATTTCACTGGAAGGTGCACTGTACGGTGCAGGGCCGAAATAATCATTATTACTCATCGCAAAAGCATTGCTTGTGTTAGCTGCAGTTATTGCTGCGTAGATTATTGAAATAAATATAAATTTTTTGAAAGAATTCATAATTATAAAAATCTCCTTTTTTAGAATCAAATATAAAATGTTTTAGCTTTTGACTGTGTATGTTGTAACCATATTTTCTGTAGGTTAGGTTTATATTATTATAGTTAAAAATTGTGAATTATTTTTAATATTTGTAATTTAAGGGTTTTTATTTGTTGTTTTTTGAATGGG
>JAZUIR010000040.1:0-8504 GCA_045642305.1 Oscillospiraceae bacterium
TTTTGCGCTATTCCCTTCTTACCATCTAACATAACATTATTTATTAACCTTGAAACCAATTCCGATTTATACAACGGATCGGCAAGCACACTGCGCCTAGCAACTTTTCCTCTTCTTGGCATTTTTTCCTCCTAACAAAAAAATATTTTTACTGTTCTAATCTAACTGCCTGCTTTGGGCTTCTTCGCTCCATATTTCGACCTAGCTTGCTTCCTGTTTGCAACCCCTTGAGTGTCAAGCGTTCCTCGAATTATGTGGTAACGCGTTCCTGGCAAATCTTTAACACGACCACCACGAATTAAAACAACACTATGCTCCTGCAAATTATGACCCTCTCCAGGAATATAGGCCGTCACCTCAAAACCATTCGACAAACGAACCCTTGCAACCTTTCGAAGAGCTGAATTCGGCTTTTTCGGAGTTACTGTTTTCACATTAGTGCACACTCCCCGCTTCTGCGGTGAAAAATGACTGACCGTTCTCTTCTTCATTGAATTATAGTTCTTGCCTAACGCAGGAGACTTCGACTTAAAAACTTTAGTTTTTCGTCCATTACGAACAAGCTGATTAAACGTTGGCATAAATGCACCCCTTCCTTGTTTTTTTATTTCAATAGAAATTTTGCCCTAAAACAACATTTTTTAGCACACCAAAATTTAAACGTCGTTGATTATATCACTAAACAAAACATTTTGTCAAGATTCTGCCTCTGTATTTTTAATCTCAACTCGTTGATAACGTGAAAGCCCCGTTCCAGCTGGAATGAGTTTTCCTATTATTACATTTTCCTTAAGTCCAATTAACGGATCAACCTTGCCTTTAACCGCAGCATCTGCTAAAACCCTAGTCGTTTCTTGAAACGAGGCTGCCGACAAAAAGCTATCGGTTGCAAGCGACGCCTTAGTTATTCCCAAAAGCACCGGCTCCCACACCGGAAACTCGACAACCTCACCTTGTTCAGCTCGTTTTTTAAGTTTCTGCAAAATCTTTCGCAGCTCAACCCTCTCAATTAAAATACCACTAACCAAATCTGTGCTGCCAACCTTAACTATTTTAACCTTTCGCATCATCTGCCTAACAATAACTTCAATGTGTTTATCATTTATATCTACACCCTGCAAACGATAGGTTTTTTGAACTTCAAAAATTAAATAATTTTGAACCGCCTGCTCTCCACTTACCATTAAAACATCCATGGGGTTTACAGGCCCTTCGGTTAGCGACTGCCCCGCTTCAACACGCTGCCCATCTTTAACCTTAATTCGAAGGCCAAATGCAATCGAATAAATTTTTTGTTCACCATCATCTGACGTAATTATTATGTTACGCGATTTCTTAACTTCCTCTATTTTTACTTCGCCTGATAAACTAGAAATTATCGCTGCAAACTTTGGTCGCCTACACTCAAACAATTCCTCAACCCTCGGCAAACCCTGAGTTATATCTTCAGCAGAGGCAATTCCTCCCGTGTGGAAAGTTCTCATGGTTAGCTGAGTTCCTGGCTCACCAATAGACTGAGCTGCTATGGTTCCAACTGCCTCTCCGATTGCAACAGTGCTGTTTCGAGCTAAATCAACTCCATAACACTTACTGCAAACCCCAAATTTGGACTCGCATGCCAAAACCGATCGAATCTTCACCTTCTCAACTCCAGCGTTAACAATGCGCTGAGCATCGGTTAATGTTATTAATTTTTCACACGACATTAAAAGCTCGCCAGTTTTTTCATCAAACAAATCGTTGCATAAATAACGCCCAACCAAACGCTCCTTTAAAGTTTCAAAAACTTCTCCTCCATAGCTGATTTGACAAATTTCAAAACCATTTTTTGTGTGGCAATCATGTTCATATATTATAACTTCTTGAGCAACATCAACAAGTCTTCTGGTTAAATAACCCGAATCGGCCGTTCGAAGTGCAGTGTCGGTTAAACCCTTTCTGGCTCCACGTGATGAAATAAAATATTCCAAAATATTTAAACCTTCACGAAAATTTGACTTTATGGGAATTTCAATCGTCACTCCTGAAGTGTTGGCAATCAAACCACGCATTCCAGCAAGCTGACGAATTTGATTTATTGATCCACGCGCTCCAGAATCAGCCATCATAAAAATTGAATTTCGTTCATCAAGATTTTCAGTTAGAGCCTTCGAAACTTTTTTAGTTGTTTCTTCCCATATGCCTATTACTAAATTATAGCGCTCCTCATCGGAAATTAGGCCACGCTTGAATTGTTTTATAACCTTGGAGACCTTCTCATCGGCTTCCTCCAACAGCTGCTGCTTCTGTGGTGGAATTACAGCATCACTCACAGCAACAGTTATTGCGCCTTTTGTTGCATATTTAAAACCAAGTCGCTTTATTCGATCAAGCATCTGCGAAGTTTTTTCAACTCCATTAACTTCAATGCTTTCTGAAACTATTTTCGTTAGCTTTTTTTGATCAACTTTAAAGTCTATTTCAAAGTTAAACTTGTTCTCAAAATTGGTTCTATCAACAAAACCCAAATTTTGCGGTATGCTTTCATTGAAAATTATTCTGCCAACCGTTGTTGGAACAATCTTGCTGCAAAGCTGGCCTTCAATATGTTTTTCAACCCTAACATTAATTTTAGCATGCAATGTCACATACCCTTCCTCATAGGCCATTATTGCCTCATCAGAACTAGAAAAAACCTTGCCTTCACCAGGTTGACCATCAAAACACAAAGTTAAGTAATATGACCCTAAAACCATATCTTTAGTGGGAACAACAACAGGCTTTCCAACCGAAGGCTTAAGCAAATTATTTGACGCTAGCATCAAAAACTTCGCCTCTGCTTGAGCCTCAATCGAAAGCGGAACATGAACCGCCATCTGATCACCATCAAAATCGGCATTATAAGCATCACAAACAAGAGGAGGAAGCTTTAAAGCCTTTCCTTCAACAAGCACCGGCTCAAAAGCCTGAATTCCAAGCCTGTGAAGAGTTGGAGCTCGATTAAGCAAAACATAATGGCCATTAATGACGGTTTCTAAACAATCCCAAACCTCATCTTTAGCTCGTTCAATCATCTTACGGGCGCTTTTTATGTTTGATGCATAGCCTCGTTCAACCAGTTTTTTCATGACAAACGGCTTGAAAAGCTCCAAGGCCATTTCTTTCGGTAGGCCGCATTGATATATTTTAAGCTCTGGCCCAACCACAATAACCGACCGACCCGAATAATCAACACGCTTTCCTAACAAATTTTGACGAAAACGCCCTTGTTTTCCTTTCAACATGTCAGAAAGCGACTTTAACGGCCTATTGTTAGCACCAGTCACTGCTCTGCCTCTCCTGCCATTATCAATTAAAGCATCAACCGCCTCCTGTAACATGCGTTTCTCGTTTCTCACTATTATGTCGGGAGCATTAAGCTCCAACAACCTCTTCAAACGATTGTTGCGATTAATAACCCTGCGATAAAGATCATTTAAATCAGAAGTTGCAAACCTTCCCGCATCAAGCTGCACCATCGGCCGCAAATCGGGCGGAATAACCGGAATAACATCAAGAATCATCCATTCAGGCTTGTTCTTGCTCTTCAAAAAAGCCTTAACTATGTCAAATCGACGAATTGCCTTAACTTTTTTCTGACCAACAAAATTTTCAATATCATGTTTTAGATTTTCAACAAGCTTGAGCAAATCAAGATCTGAAAGAAGTTTTTTTATTGCTTCAGCCCCCATCTGAGCCACAAAGTCGTCTTCATAACGATCATAAAGGTCTCTATATTCATTTTCGCTCAAAATTTGACCTTTTTTTAAAGGAGTTTCACCCGGATCAACTACAATATATTTTATAAAATATAGAACTTCTTCAAGTCGTCGAGGCGAAATATCGAGCAGCAACCCTATTCTTGAAGGAATTCCTTTAAAATACCATATATGAGAAACAGGAACGGCAAGTTCTATGTGACCCATCCTTTCACGTCTCACACTTGAACTCGTAACCTCAACGCCGCAACGCTCGCAAACCTTTCCCTTAAAACGCAATCGCTTATATTTTCCGCAATTGCATTCCCAATCTTTTATTGGCCCAAAAATTCTTTCACAAAACAACCCTTCTTTTTCTGGTTTAAGAGTTCGATAGTTTATCGTCTCAGGACGTTTAACTTCTCCGCTAGACAGCCTCCTTATTTGATCAGGTGACGCCAAATTAATTTTTATCGAACTAAAATTGCTAAACTCCATTTAAACTTTAACCCCCAAAAATTAAGCACAGAAACCAAATTTAAATTTTAAAAACTATAAAATTTAAAAATCAAAACTACATTAAATCATCACTTTCACCATCAACGTCAATTTCGCTATCATCTTCATCTGTTTCATTTTCATAGAATTCATCTTCCATTTCATTTTCCGTTAAATCATCAACATCAACCAAAACCTCATCTAACAAATTTAATTCATTTTCAATTTTTTCTTCATTTTTGGTTTCATCACCACCATCACTTTTGACTTTATCAACTTCATTAGCAAAAGTTTCATCATCATTTAAAAACTCATTCTCAACTCCGCTATCATATTTCAACGACTTTTTCAAATTTATTTCATTTCCATTTTCATCAAAAACCGTTATGTTAAGAGCAAGCGATTCTAGCTCTTTTATTAGAACATGAAATGCTTCCGGAACTCCAGGTCGCGGAATATTCTTGCCTTTAACTATTGCCTCATAAGTTTTAACCCTACCTGAAATATCATCCGATTTCACAGTTAAAATTTCCTGAAGCGTGTGCGCTGCTCCATAGGCTTCAAGCGCCCAAACCTCCATTTCACCAAAACGCTGACCACCAAACTGAGCTTTTCCTCCCAGTGGTTGCTGAGTCACTAGCGAATATGGCCCAGTGGAACGAGCATGAATTTTATCATCAACCAAATGATGTAGTTTTAAAAAATACATATATCCAACGGTTATGGGTTTGTCAAATGGTTCTCCTGTTCGCCCATCAAACAAAATTGTTTTCCCATCTTCCCTATAACCCGACTGAACCAAAAGCTGGCCTATCACATCTTCACGAGCTCCATCAAAAACCGGAGTGACAACCTTCCAATTCAGAGCCTTTGCAGCCATTCCAAGATGAACCTCCAAAACCTGTCCAATATTCATTCGAGAAGGAACCCCTAAAGAATTCAAAACTATGTCGAGTGGTTTACCGTTTGGCAAAAATGGCATGTCTTCCTGAGGCAAAATTAATGAAACAACTCCTTTGTTGCCGTGTCTTCCTGCCATCTTATCGCCAACACTAATTTTACGCTTTTGAATTATATAGCATCGAATAACCACGTTCACTCCTGGAAGCAACTCATCAGAATTTTCCTTAGTGAACACCTTAACGTCTTTAACTATTCCGCAAGCCCCATGAGGAACACGCAACGAAGTGTCACGAACTTCTTTCGCCTTCTCCCCAAAAATGGCACGTAAAAGCCTTTCTTCAGAAGTTAACTCGGTTTCACCCTTTGGAGTTATCTTGCCGACTAATATATCGCCAGCTTGAACCTCCGCGCCAATTCGAATTATTCCATTTTCATCCAAATTCTTTAAAGCTTCCTCGCTAACATTTGGAATCTCTCGAGTTATCTCCTCCGGGCCCAACTTCGTATCACGTGCCTTACATTCATATTTTTCGATGTGAATTGAAGTATATGTGTCATCACGCACAAGTTGCTCATTAATTAGAATAGCGTCTTCGTAATTATATCCTTCCCAACTCATGAAAGCGACCAGAACATTTTTTCCTAAGCTGATTTCTCCGCAATCGGTTGAAGATCCATCAGCAATTACCTGCCCTTTTTCAATTTTTTCACCAAACGAAACAATAGGCCGCTGATTTATGCAAGTTCCTTGATTTGACCGCGCAAACTTTATGAGCTTATAGGTTCTTTTGACCCCATCATCTGCAGTAATTTCAATCGTGTCGCCGCTAACATAGGTTACAGTTCCATTTAAATCACTGCAGACAACAGCACCTGAATCAACCGCGGCTCTATATTCGATTCCGGTGCCAACAATTGGCGCCTCCGATTTTAAAAGAGGAACAGCCTGCCTTTGCATATTAGCTCCCATCAGAGCTCTTGAAGGATCATCATTTTCAAGAAACGGAATCATTGCAGTTGCAACCGAAACAACCATTTTGGGTGAAACGTCCATATAACTAGTAGTTTCCTTATCAACTTCAAGAATTTGATCCAAATATCGCGCATGAACCCTATCACGAACAAATTTGTTCTCTTCTGTGAGCGGTTCGTTCGCCTGAGCAACAATAAACCTATCTTCAACATCGGCAGTCATATATTCAACCTGAGTAGTTACCACTCCAGTTTCACGATCAACCTTGCGATAAGGCGCTTCAATAAAACCATATTTGTTTAACTTTGCAAACAACGCTAAATAGGAAATAAGACCTATGTTGGGCCCTTCTGGCGTTTCAATAGGACACATCCTGCCATAGTGAGAATAGTGAACATCTCGCACTTCATAGCCCGCTCGATCACGCGAAAGCCCTCCTGGCCCCAATGCAGAAAGCCTTCTTTTGTGAGTAAGCTCGGCCAAAGGATTAGTTTGATCCATAAACTGCGAAAGAGGCGACGAACCAAAAAAATCACGTATTACAGCAACAATTGGCCTAATATTAACCATGGCCTGAGGGGTGATTTTTTCTAAGTCATTAACCTGCAAATTAATTCGCTCTCGAATAACCCGTTCCATACGAGCAAAACCAATTCGAAACTGATTCTGCAAAAGTTCACCAACACAACGAACCCTTCTGTTGCCCAGATGATCGATGTCAGCAATATTTCCGATTCCATATTCCAAACAGTTTAAATAGTTTATTGAAGCGAAAATATCATCTTTGGTGAGACTTCGTGGAATCAATTCATTTAAATTACTTTTTATTGCTTTTTTGAGATCATCGCCTTCATAAGTTTCCATCAAAGTTTTTAAAACACTAAAACGAACCCTTTCATCTACTCCAACTTCTGATGGATCAATATCAGAAATAAAATCAGAAAAATTAACCATTCCATTTGAAAAAACCTTAATTTCAGTTCCTTCGACATCAAGATAGACAGTCGAAATTCCTAATCGGTCTATTTCATCGGCCTTTTGCAAGGATAGGACCTCACCCTCTTGAGCCACAACTTCACCAGTATGCTCACTGAAAACAGGTCGCGCAAGCTTGAAACCACCTATGCGAGCTGAAAGCGATAATCTCTCATTAAACTTATAGCGACCAACAGTGGACAAATCATAGCGCATGTCATCAAAAAACATATGATTCAAGTAGTTTAAGGCAGAATCCAGTGTTGGCGGCTCACCAGGCCTCAGTTTTTTATATATTTCAACTATGGCATCATTGCCGTTTTTTGTAGTGTCTTTGTTGCTTATGGTTTGAACTATTCGCCTATCTTTCCCAAAAATTTCGTAGATTTCATCGTCGCTTCCCAAAAAATCAGTGGTTATATCATCGTTTTCATAGCACCTATCTTTAATTCTCAAAAGGGCTCGAATCAAAATTGTTATTGGAATCTTGCGATTCTTATCGACACGCACATAGAATATGTCATTCACATCAGTTTCAAATTCAAGCCAGGTTCCTCTATTTGGAATCATAGTTCCAAAAAACTTTAACTTGCCTGATTTATCAAACTCACTGCTATAGTATACACCCGGAGAACGAACAAGCTGCGAAACAACAACCCTTTCCGCTCCACTTATTATGAAAGTTCCGCTAGGTGTCATCAATGGAAATTCACCCATAAAAATTTCTTGTTCCTTAACAAAGCCAGTTTCTAAATTCCTTAAACGAACCCTAACCCTAAGCGGAACAGCATAGCTAGCATCACGCTCTTTGCATTCCATTATGTCATATTTTGGAACATCATCGAATTTGTAATCAACAAACTCAAGAACCAATTTTTTAGAATTATCAAGTATGCACGACGCATCCTCAAAAATTTCCCTAAGACCATATTTTATGAACCATTCATAGGAGTTTTTTTGAATTTCAATCAGATTAGGCATTTCTAAAACTTCTTTAATTTTTGCGAAACTCATTCGCGTAATTTTTCCCATCTTTATTGGTTTGATCTCAACCATAGACCCCGTGAAACCCCCAATTTTTAAAATTAATTTTGAATTGATTAGCTCAAAAGTCGCTTAATCAGACAACTACCCATAATGTGGCATAATGCGTTTTATTATATTACTCAAAAAAATGCTTGTCAAGCAAATAAGTAAAATTTTAAAACTTATTTTAAATATTTTTTTGCATTTTGCACAAACTAAACGATTATTTCAATATAAAAATTTTAAATATTTTCATATTATTTATCTGGAAAATTTGCTAAAATCTAACACATGTGTTAAGGTTCTAACAAATCATTAATCGGAGGGTTTCTACATTGATCAAAATATCTTTCAAAAAAAAGAATTTCTTTAATAAAAACCCAAAAAGAATAATATGCATGAGCTTTTTATTA
>JAZUIR010000041.1:0-1611 GCA_045642305.1 Oscillospiraceae bacterium
AATGTGCTATCCTACCGTGGGGGTATATGTTAAACTAGAATAACATAATTATAGTATGTTTAACACTACTACAAAATTGATTTTTAAAGAAATCAGATGATTTATTTATGAAAAATTTAAAAAACCAAAAAAATTTAAAATTCTTTACTCAAATATCAAAAAATCCGGCGAACCTTTTTAGCCAAATCATGCCACATTATTTTATTTCTTTAAAAACCAAATGGCATCAAAACTTTGTCCAATTAAACTTTAATTAAACGAAAAAATAATCTCTTCGAATTTTGAGAAATTGTAAACTATATTTTAAACTGTTTAAATAACACTTAATTCAAAAATTTTTAAATTTTTATTAGGATAAGAAAAGAGCGTTCTTTTTTAATTTTAACGATTTCATAAATCCTAAAAATAATTTTATAAGTTTTAAAAAATTCAAACAATTTTAATTTTCAAAAAAGAGAAGTGATTATTTCTATGCAAAACAACGACACAAGTGCACAAAACACAAATGCACAAAGTGTGAAAAAATTATCTGTACTCGGTGTTATATTAATAATATTTCCTGTAGTTTTTGGATTTAACAATGCTGCAGTTGCATTCTACAGAATGGGTTATGCTTCAATAATTTGGTATGTTATTGGTGCTGTGGCTTTTTTTCTCCCACTAATGTTCGTGGTAGCTGAATATGCATTTTCATTCCGCAACAGCGAAGGCGGCATTCAAACCTGGATGAATAACTCAAAAGGAAATTTCTATGGATTCGTAGTAACTGTTGTTTTCTATTTTGCTCAAATATTTTGGATGGTTAATTTTTCAATAACCAGAATTTGGATTCCGCTTTCCTGCGGCCTACTCGGGTTCGATGCCACGGAAAAATTAAGTTTTTTGGGGCTAGATTCTACCCAAACGATTGGGCTTTTGTCAATCTGTTTCATAATTGCAGTAACCCTTTTTGCAACAAAAGGGTTCAATAAAGTCTCCACGGTGGCCAAAATAGGAGGCATTGCATGCATGTCAATAAATGGCATTTTAATTGCTAGCTCAACATTCATTGCAGTATGCAAAACTTTAAACCATCAACCTATCTGTGAGGAACCAATCAATGGCCTACAAACTTTTTTAGTGCCACCCAATCAATCAGTAGCTAATCTAATTTCAATAACTGGTTTTATGGTGTACGCAACCTTTGCCTATGCTGGTCCTGAAACATTAGGAAACCTTGCAAGTAAAACAAGAACCGAAAAAACATTTTCTTCAGGAATAATATATTCATCAATTTTCATAATGATTGGCTATAGTTTATCAATTTTTTTGTGGGGCTTTGTTCAAAACAGCAATCAAATGAATCAAAACCTATCCATAAACATGGGAAACGTGCTCTACTGCTCAATGATGAACCTCGGAGCTAAATTAGGTCACACTCTTGGCCTTGGTCATTTATTAAGTGACCATCTTATGGCTTCACTATTTGCCAGAATAACAGGAATTTCCATGTTTCTAATAACACTAGGAGCTTTCTTTGCAATAGTATATGCACCTTTACAAGCGCTGCTTAAAGGCGCTCCAAAAGGATTATTGCCAGAATTTTTAAACAAAAAAAATAAAGCAAACATG
>JAZUIR010000042.1:0-2465 GCA_045642305.1 Oscillospiraceae bacterium
ATATAGTTTTATTTTCCAATTTGTTTTTATATGTTTTCATAATTTTAGATTATATCATTTTTTGTATAATTGTGCATTTTTAAATTTTTTTTTGTCTAATTTAACAAATGTTTTAAATAAAATCGGCATTTAACAGCCAATTAAGTACATTTTAAGCCTATTTTCTTGCATACATATGGACTAAATGTTAAACTTGGGCAAGACGAATTTGGAGTAAAAAAATTGCAAAGTTAAATTCGTCAGGTTTGAAATTTGGTTTGAATTTATAAAATTTTGAAAGGGGTTTTAAAACCATGAGATCCATGAAAAATATGAAAAAGGTGGCTGCTTTTTCTACCATTTTACTTACGCTTAGTGCTTTAACTTTAACCGGGTGTTTCGGTGAGAAAAAAGAGGAGGGCAGCAACGATACTAAACCGGCGCAAACACAGACTAGTGATTTAGGTGCTGCTCCAACTTCTCCAGTTGAAGTGAACAGTGACGCAGCGCCTCCAAGTGATACGAATACTAAAGCATCTAAGCCAGCAGAGACTACTGTAGCTGTTGTTGATAAGAAAAAGGAAGAAGAGAAATCCAAAACAACTGAAACGTCGTCTAATGTAAAGAAGGGCACCGCGGCTATAGGAAAGAAGTCGAATGTAAAGACGACTGAAAATAAGCAGGGTGGTAATAAGTCTGAAAAAGACAAAGACAATAAATCTGAGAAAGACAAAGATAATAAATCTGAAAAAGACAAAGACAATAAACCTGAAAAAGGTGATAAATCAGAAAAGGATAAAGACAAGAGTGCCAAAAACGGAGGCGGAATTGCTATCAAGACTAACTAAAAGAGCTTAAGTTGAGCGGGGATAAATGAAGAGGTATATGGGAAGCTAAAGAATTGGTTTCTATTCGAGTGTGCGATTTTATTCGTGCACTTTTTTATTTTTAATTTTTTATGTAACATTTTGAAACTAAATCAACTGATTTGAACCTCACCCTCAGGAAGGCTGATTCGTTTATGGTTCTTATGATTTAAAAAGGTTGAAACAAAATTTAGTGGTCCTATCCTGCCTATGAACATTAGCATTATTAACACTATTTTAGAAACCAAGCTGAATGTTTTAATAGGAACTGTTTGATAACCGGTGTTTGCAAAAACAGAAATAGCAGAAAAAATTATTGTTGGTAATTCAATTATGGTTTCGAAGTTATATATTAGCATGGTGGATGTTGCGATAATAATTAATGTTAACAAAAATGTTGCAATAGCCTTGTGAATGTCGGTTTCGTTAATTTTATGTTTAAATATGCTAACTTGTTTTCTGTTTCTTATTGTGTTAATCATAGTGGAAAACAATATTGATATGGTTGTTGTTTTTAAACCTCCACCCGTCCCGCTTGGGCAAGCCCCAATTAGCATTAAAACACACAAGAATGTTTTTGACATATTAGTTAGATTATTAAAGTTTAGGGTCAAAAACCCATTCGATCTTGTTGAAATAGAATGAAAAGCTGAACTGAATATTTTTTCAAAAATGTTTAAGTTAGCGAGTGAATTGTTGAATTCCGACCCTAAAAAAATTATTGTTCCTAAAATTATCAGAACAAAACTTGAAGTAAGTGCAATTTTAGAATGAACAGACAAAAATTTTAGTTTGCGATGTTGCTTTTTAAATTCGATTATTTCGTTAATAACAATGAAACCAAGACCGCCAACAAAGGTTAATATGCTGCAGATTGTTAAGACCAGATAATCATTTGCAAAAGGAATGAAGCTGCAGTTTGGTTCAAATATTCCGTTTAGATCGATTCCAGCGTTGCAGTATGCCGAAATTGACGTGAAAAACGCCATAAAAATTCCATAGAATTTAAATTTAGGCCAAAATGAAAAACTTAAAATTAAGCCGCCTAATAGTTCACAAAACAGGGTTATGTGTAAAACGCTTTTGAATATTGACTTAAAATTTGAAAAATTAGGAGAACTTATCTGATCACCAGCAATTCTCATGTTTTTTAAATCGATTTTTTTGTTTAAATATATTACAAAAATTGAGTAGAATGTGATCAAACCGAGTGCGCCAAGTTGTGTCATTATTAAAATTACGATTTGGCCGAAAAATGACCAGTTTGTGAATGTGTCGTAAATGACTACGCCAGATATGCAGGTGGTTGAGGTTGCGGTGAAGAAGCAATCAAAAAGCGATATATTAACACCGGGTTTTGTGGAAAAAGGCAATTTTAAAAAAAGGGTTCCCATCAGGATAACTAATAAAAAGCTCATGCATATTATTCTTTTTGGGTTTTTATTAAAGAAATTCTTTTTTTTGAAAGATATTTTGGTCAATGTAAAAACCCTCCGATTAATGATTTGTTAGAACCTTAATATATGTGTTAGATTTTAGCAAATTTTCCAGATAAATAATATGAAAATATCTGAAATTTTTATATTGAAATAATCATTTAGTTTGTGCAAAATGCAAAAA
>JAZUIR010000043.1:0-2862 GCA_045642305.1 Oscillospiraceae bacterium
CTATAAAGGTCAATTGTGCATGTGTCAACTGTGGCAAGTGATTCTTCTTTTGATTTTATTGAAAACGACAAATTCAAAAGTTTAAGTGTTGTATTAAACCCGAACCCAGTTTCAATAAGTTTTCGAATGGTGAGACACGTCATTAAACTATCAACAGGCGCTCGCTTACCATTTCCCATTCCATCGCTCAAAAGCATATGGGCAAAACCTTTACCGTCCATAAAATAATCATAGCTGTCACCACAACACGAACCACCATCAGAAGTAATCTGCTTTGCTGCGAAATCAACCTTAAGCGTGGCTGCTTCAAAAAACGAAATCCTATATTTAGTTTTGGCCTCTATAATTGACGGGAATTGAATTTCTTTATCTATTGCTGCCCCAATCAACTCGGCTATTTTTTTTAGCTCACTTTTTGAAGGCAACGAATTTAAATATACATCGATTGTTAGTCTTTCAAACTTATCAAAAAAACAAAAAACTCCCTCAACCTCAATTAACTCATCTTTAAAAATTTGCACAACAGCCTGACAAGAAGCATCATCAATTCTTTCTACATCAAGAATTTCACAACTCATTTCAAAAAGCAATTCAGCCATTCCAGTGAATTGTTCTGCTGCAATTGCTCTGGCCTCATTAATTCGTCGCGATGTTTGTTCCTTACAAATAAAATCCTTATATTCAAAATTCAACGAACTCAAAAGCTGTTTTTGTTTACAACATTTTTGCTTCAAAAAAACCGGAAGTTTATCAAATTCAACCCGACCATTTTCACGTAAACGTTCTGACATATCATTGAAACATCGAGTTGTTTCGTTGTAAGAAGTAACCCAACAAAATGTGTTTAATCCGCAGCCTCCGCAAACATCATTAACCACCTGAGCATAGACATCTTTCATGTTTTTACTCATTATTGCATCAAAACTTTTAGCGCATTTTTCAATACTGCTTTGCAAATCTAGTAGCGTGCTTGCGGTGAATTTCAACTTAAACGAAAGCTCATCATTAATTTTAAACTTAGATTTTAGTTTTTCTATTTTGTTGGTTGAAAAGAAATTATTTAAAACATCGGAAGGAAACAACAAAACCAGCACAGAAGCAGCAAAAACCTCAAACAAGCTGCCATACTGCAAGCCTCCCCAAAAAATAGAACACAAAAAAAACACGCCGTTGTAAGTTAAAACCTTGGCTGGTCTACTCAAACTGTTAAACACACCGGTCAAAAACCCAGAAATAAGCGCAACCACCCCAAAATCAGCAAAATTTTTCGTAAACAAAATCAAACCAACAGTGACGAAAGCACCCATTACTGTGCAACCGCCAATTCCAACTAAAACAAGTGATTCGACTATTAAAAAAACTGCCATAATTTTTCCAAAATTGAAACCAAACAAATCAAAACTGCAAAATGCAATCAACACTGCAATTAAAATGAAAAACAATCCTATGAAATCATAAAAATTAACTACTGAATTTTTAAATTTTTTTTTTAGAGTTTTGCTAAACAAAAACGCAACAACCGCACTAAGAACAACCTCGCAATAATCAACTATCCAAGTGGCAAAACTAACAGGAATCAAAATCATAGAAAAAAGTTTTGGAATAGCAAGAGCAATCATAGTGCAAACAGAATTAGAAAAATTCGAGTTTCCATTAAAAATAAATTTCAAAATAAAACCAAAAATTAAAGCAAAAAAATAAACCAAATTTTCAGAAGTTAAACCAAAAAGCGTTCCAACCAAACCACCGCAAAATGCAAAAAATGATCTATTCCTGCCAAGAGAAACACAAAAGGCCAAACAAAACGGCGAAAAAATGCCCGAAATCTTGGAAAAACTAAACACAAATCCCGCTAATAGAAACACCATGCCCTCGACAAAAACTTCAAAATTTTCCAGTCTTATAATTTTTAAAATTCTATCTTTCATTTTTTAACCGTCCCCTGCAATAACTTCCAATTTTGCATTTAGTTTAATCCATCAAAATCAAAAATCATGTCAATGCTTGGACGAAAAAATAATATTTCAAAAATTTTTCACTAACAATATAATATCTAACACAACACACTTGAAAACCGTCGCCTAAATTCGCTACGTTTTGAAACAAAAACACATATAGTAATCAAAACCACTCGAAGCTCCAACAAAATTTTAACAGATTACAAAATAAAACACGTCAAACAAACAATCCGATCATTAAATTTATCAAACTCACATAAAATAGCACATTTTTAGCTTAATAAAACATACGCTCGCCTCAAATTTTTAACAATATTTGAACAACAGAACCGTAATAAACACCATAAAAATCTGTTAAAATATTTTAAATACTATCAACATTTTGTAATATAATTTATCGAAATATCAAAACAAAAGTTTTAAATTATACATAGCAACAAATTTTAAAAAAATTAGTTGACAAAACACAGAAAAATAAATATAATCGAGCCCGTGGTGAGTTTGTTGTTTGTTTTTCATGGGTTTTTTCAATTTAGCACTGGCTAAAGCTTTGGGAGTATAGCTCAGCTGGTTAGAGTACTTGCTTGACATGCAAGGGGTCATCGGTTCAAGTCCGGTTACTCCCACCAGGTTGATTTTGTTTTTTAAAATTAGCGCTTGACAAATCGCTCGTTTTCATGTTAGAGTAGCATCGCGGTCAAAATTTTTGGGAAAGATGTCCGAGTGGTTTAAGGAGCTGGTCTTGAAAACCAGTGTTTCGCAAGAAACCGTGGGTTCGAATCCCACTCTTTCCGCCAGTTGTCTACATTCTCACAAAAATATTTCAAATTCTTGATTAAAAATTCAATTTCGGAGGAATACTCAAGTTGGTGAAGAGGCGCCCCTGCTAAGGGTGTAGGTCGAG
>JAZUIR010000044.1:0-2627 GCA_045642305.1 Oscillospiraceae bacterium
TTTCGCAGAAAGAAACAAAGAATTATTTAACAGTGAAGATAAAGATGCAAAAAGCTTGGTTGCCTGTTTTTATATTGAAGGGTAAATATAAATTCTCGAAAAAAGATTTCATAAAATTTATGAACGATGAATTATCAAATAATAAAAAAATTAATCTCACAATAAAAGAGAATAAGTGAATTTAGAATTTGTATTCAAAGTTCGATAAAACCAATTGGCGTTATCGAACTTTTTGTTTTTATTATTCAAACATACCAAAAATATTAAGATAAATTAAATTAAATTTTCACTATACTTATATTAAAAACTCTTAAAATATTTATATTTTATGATACAATAGACGCGTTAATGCTCATATAATCTTGAGTAAATATCAACTAGGAGTGGTTTGTGTGATTAATGCCAAAAAATCAAATCTTCTAAAAAATTTAATATTTTTATTCTTTCTAGTTCCTTTAATCTTTTTTTCTTTACATAATCACAATCATACAAACTGTGAAGCCGCTGAAAACAAAAAACTAATCATAGGAATAGACATAAACTTCCCTCCAATGGGTTTTTTAGATAAAAACGGCAACATAACTGGTGCCGATGTTGAATTCATGAAACTTGCATGCCAACAGATGGGTTTTGAAGCCGTTTTCCAACCCATAAACTGGGACGCCAAAGAAATGGAGCTGAATTCCGGCCGAATAGATGCAATATGCAACGGCTTAACATTCACACCAGAACGCGCTGCATCTATGCTGTTAACCAAAGCTTATATGGAAAACGGACAGGTTGTTGTCGTGAAAAAAGATTCACCAATTCAAAATTTGAATCAGCTAGAAGGAAAAATTTTAAGCGTTCAGCAGGGTTCTTCAGGCGAAGAAGCCTTAAATGAAAGCTCAATCGTGAATTCTCTAGGGTCGTTGGTTAAACTCGAAACCTGCGTTGGTTGCTTAAACGAAGTTAAGTTGAACAAAGTTGATGGAACTGTTGTTGATGAATCGGTTGCTAGTTACTACTTAACGAAAGGAAACAATGCAAACGAACTTAGAATTTTAAACGAACCCCTTTCTAAGGAACAATATGTTGTTGCAGTGAAAAAAGGCAACGTCGAGCTCAAAAATAAAATAGAACAAGCATATGAAAAAATGACATGCCTAAAACAAACCGAACAAATTTCAAGCAAGTGGTTTGGCAAACAAATGTTCAAATTTGGTTCAATTCAAAATCAAAGTTACAAAAAAAATATTTCACCAAACAGCAATCAAAAAAGCGACACCTTTGCAATTTTGGGCGCTGGCGCGTGGGTAACTCTGCAGATTTTCGTGTTCTGTTTGCTATTTTCTGTGCCTCTAGGCTTAATCCTATGTTTATTGCGCCGAATAAACTTCAAACCCCTAACCTTTATTATTAATTTCTACGTAGCCCTAATGCGAGGAACGCCGCTTCTATTACAATTATTCTTTGTGTTTTATGGTTTGCCATTAATGTTCCCTGGCCTGGTTTTAAAAAACCGATTGCTTGTTAGCATAGTAACATTCGTGTTAAACTATGCCGCCTATTTTTCTGAGATATTCAGGGGAGGGTTAAATTCCATAGGAATCGGCCAATTTGAAAACATAAAACTTTTACGAATTCCTAAACTTAAAGCAACCTGCAAAATTATTGTTCCACAAATGCTTAAAGTGTGCCTGCCGTCAATTTGTAACGAAACAATTTCTCTTGTTAAAGATACTCCTCTTAGTTTCGCGGTTGGAGTAGTCGACTTTTTGACTGCAGCGAAAAATTTAGTTAATGTAACTGCCGACGTTTCAATATATGGAGCCGTTGCCTTAATATATCTAATAACCAGTAGCCTAATAATATTGATTTTTGATTTAATCGAAAAAAAATTAAAGTTTTAATGCAACGTGTGAGGTGTGATAATGAATAATTTAGTCGTTGAAGCTTCGAATCTAAAAAAAAGTTTTAACAAAAAAACAGTTTTCCAAAATTTGAATTTTTCGGTTTCAAGTGGTGAAATAGTTGCAATCACCGGGCCATCAGGTTGCGGGAAAACAACCCTTTTACGATGCCTTGTCGGTCTTGAAAAAGTCGACAACGGCACAATAAACATAGACGGTTTAAATTTAGTCAGTGATGGCCATTTTTGCAAATCGAAAATTTTATCGAAAATTTTTTCCAAGGTTGGAGTTGTTTTTCAAAGTTTTGAATTGTTTACTAATTTAAACGTTGAAAAAAACCTGCTAATTGTTGAAAACGACTCAAACAAAGCCGAAAAATTCTTGAATCGATTTGGTTTAATCGACTTAAAAAATGAGCAAATTTCAAACCTTTCAGGCGGACAAAAACAACGCCTCAGCATAATTCGGGCCCTCATGCGCAGTCCGAAGATTTTATTCTTTGACGAACCGACCTCAGCACTTGACAGTGTTAATGTTGACGAAATAACAAAACTAATTCATGAGCTAGCTGCAGAAAATATAGCGCAAGTTATCGTCACTCATGACATGAATCTGGTTGAAAAACTTGATTGCAGAATTTTTAATTTAACCGAACATTTAATATAAAAATATCAAAATATCAATTCTAAAAATCTCAGCATAATTCGAGCCCTCTTGCGCAGTCCGAAAATTTTG
>JAZUIR010000045.1:0-2851 GCA_045642305.1 Oscillospiraceae bacterium
CGAGGAATAAATGGTATACGTATGCGAGAGGAAGATTTTATTTCTGATTTGTTTATAGGTTCTTCGCATGATATTGTTTTGTTTTTGACTAATAAGGGTTTGATGTATGCATTAAAATGTTATGAAATTCTTGAAGGTGGAAAAACGTCTAAGGGAACAAATTTGGTTAATTTATTGTGTCTTGATGATGATGAAAAGGTTAGTAATCTATTCTGTGTTAGTAGTTTTAGCGAAGATAAGTTTTTGGTTTTTATAACAAAAAATGGAATAATAAAACGCACTCGGCTTGATTATTATAAGAATGTTAGAAAAAAAGGTTTGATAGCAATTTCACTCGATGAAGATGATTGTTTGGTTAATACGATTTTAACCGATGGAAATGATGATTTGCTTATAGCAACAAAAAACGGAAAGGCTATCAGATTTTTAGAAAGTTCTGTTAGGCCGCTTTCTAGGCAAGCGAGAGGGGTTAAAGCAATAAATTTAAAGAATGAAGTTGATGATGAAAAAATTAATTATAGCAATATAGGTTCTGATGAAGTAGTTGGAATGGTTAAATTGAACGAAGGTTCGAGCATTTTGACTGTTTCATCGAACGGAAGCGGTAGGCGAACAAATGTTAGTGAATATAAAACGCAGAATCGTGGAGGTTATGGTATCTTAAATTATAGGGTTAATGATGAGAAAGGTCATGTTGCTAAGATTGCGGTTGTTGATGAAACTGATGATTTAATAATAATTTCAAGTGAAGGTGTGATAATAAAACTCAAGGTTTGTGATATTTCATTGATGTCACGATTTGCCGCTGGAGTTAGGGTCATGAAACTTAAAGATTCTGATACGGTAGTTTCATTGGTTGCAACTAAACATAGTGATGATGATTTTGATGATGAATATAGCAATAGAGAAACAGAAAATTCTGAAGATTAAATTTTTATTGAGATAGTATAAAAAAAATGGCCTAAACGAAAGTTTAAGTCATTTTTTCCATTTTAATCTATTATGTTTTAAATTGCTATGCTCAAATTCATTGATTTATGTTGTAATTTAATTTTATCAGCAAGCATTGCAATGAATTCTGAATTTGTTGGTTTACCTTTGCTGCCTTTTATTGTGTAACCAAAATATGAATTTAAAATTTCTATGTCGCCTCTATCCCAAGCAACTTCTATGGCATGACGAATTGCTCTTTCAACTCTTGATGGAGTGGTGTCGTAGGCTGCTGCTATTCTAGGATATAGAATTTTTGTTACCGAACCCAAAACTGAATTATTTTCAACGCAGTATATTATTCCCGTTCGTATGTAGCTGTATCCTTTTATGTGTGCAGGAACTCCAATTTCTTGAATCATTTTGGTTATTTCTTCTTCAATGTTATATTCGTGATCTTTATGATTTTTAGATTTTGTTTTCGGCGAATTCATAAGATTTATTGTTATTTTCACTAGCGATTCAGTACTGAAAGGTTTAAACATTAAATAGCTAGCTCCATTATTCATGATTTGTTCTTCCAGAAAACTGTTGCTAGAATGTTGAGTAACTATAATAAATCTGGGACTACATTCTATTTGATTTATTTCTTGAAGTTCTTTAATTTCACTCATTACAGTAATTGCATCTTTATTTTGCATAAAAGCATCACATATAACAACAGAAGGTTGTTGTTTTTTTATGTATTCTATTAATGAATTCCCATTTTTTGGAGATGCTGTTATATCAAAATTATGATCTTTTAACAATGGAATCAAACCTTCACAACTTTCAATACAGCTTTTGCAAATAATTATTCTGTTGCTTATATTTTCCATAATTTGTACTCCAATCTTTCTCACTGATAACAAAATAACAATATATTGTGGATCTGAATATGGTATCACTTTATCATTTTAAAATTATTCCAACAATGGGAAAAATATACTTTTTTGTCGAAGTATTTTTTAGCCAAAATAAACTACTTTATTCTAAATTTCTACAAAATATTATAATAAACAACTGTCGAAAATTAATCTTTAATAAAAAAATATAATTTAAATTTTGTTATTTTGTAAAATATGATTTTAATTTTTTTTTAAAATTGTTGTAAAAGTTTTAATTTTTTTTATATATTTTATTTAAATATGAGCTAAAAAATCACTAAAATCTTAATTTATTTTAAATATAATCTATAGGTAAACTAGCAATAGCATTCAAATCTAGTGTTGCCATATTACTATTTTTAAACTCAAAGTATGCTTGAGCCCCAACCATTGCAGCGTTGTCTTGGCAAAACATCAAATCGGGCATAAAAATCTTAAAATTGTTTTTTTTAGCTATTTTTTCAAGATAATTTCTTATTTTTTTGTTACAACATACTCCACCAGCAATTACTAAGGTTTTTTGATTTAATTTTTTCATTGCTGAAAAAACTTTTTCTGCTAAAATCTCGCATATGGTATGTTGAAAGCTGGCGGCTAAATCAAAAATATTAGTTTTTTTGTTGCATTGCTCATTATTATTCAAAATGTTTAAAACTGCGGTTTTAAGTCCGGAAAAACTAAAATTAAGTTCAGAATTTTTAATTTTCGGATGAGGAAGTTTAAAAGCTTTTTCATTTCCAAATTTTGCAATTTCTTCAATTTTTGCTCCGCCCGGATAACCCAGTCCCATTGATCTAGCTGTTTTATCGAATGCTTCACCAACTGCATCGTCTCTGGTTTGTGAAATTATCTTGAATTTGCAGTAATCTCTAACTTCAACTATGTTGCTGTGCCCTCCTGAAATTATTAGCGCAACAAAAGGAGGCTTAAGGTTTTGATGAGTCAAATAGTTTGCAGCAATGTGAGCGCGCAGATGATGAACTGCAACAAGAGGC
>JAZUIR010000046.1:0-1587 GCA_045642305.1 Oscillospiraceae bacterium
GATTCCTAGTTCTTCCAACGCCTTGGTTAGCGATGCTTCTGAAAATCGCGAAGGGGGTTGGGTAAAATGTTGATTTTTGTAAAGTTTTTTCGCGTCGAGGGTTTCGCCTTGTTTTAGTTTAGGCAATTCATTGCTTTTTTGTGATTCATCAGCTGAATTATAGATACAGGTGAATCCTGCAAATTTTAGAATGAACCCGCTTGCTTTGAAATTATGATTTTGGCAATTAATTTTAGCTGAGCAGGTTGAATATATTGCGTCGGCCATTTGGCTGGCTATGAACCGTGTCCAAATTAAATCATATAATTTAAGCTGATCGGTCGACAGGCTTTCTTTAATTTGTGTGGGAGTTAAATTTGGGTCGGTTGGTCGAATCGCCTCATGACCATCCTGTGTTTTGGTTTTGGATTTAAAAATGCGCGGTTTTAGTGGTAGAAAATTTTTTCCCCAGTTGTTTTCAATAAGATTTGCTGCTGCCGCGGCGGCTTCGGCTGAAATTCGCACTGAATCGGTTCTCATGTAGGTTATTAGGCCTGTTGTTCCATGGCCTTTCACATTTATGCCTTCGTAGAGCTGTTGCGCAATTTGCATGGTTTTTGCGGCTTTAAAGCTTAGTTTTTTTGAGGCTTCTTGCTGTAGGGTCGACGTTGTGAATGGGGCATAGGGAGATTTTTTTCGACTGCCATTTTTTATTTCAACTACTTCGAATTTTTTTTCATCGATTGAATTAAATATCTTTTCTGCTTGTGTTTCATTTTCTATTTCAATTTTTTTACCGTCAATGGCGAACAGTTCTGCGGTGAATTTTTTGCTATCTTTTAAAAATTCGGCTTCAATTGTCCAGAATTCTTTAGTTTCAAAATTTTCTATTTCGTTTTCTCTGTCAACAATGAGCCTTAAAGCTACTGATTGTACTCTTCCTGCTGATAGGCCAGGTCGAACTTTTTTCCAAAGAAATGGGCTTATCTTGTAGCCAACCAATCTGTCAATAATGCGTCGGGCTTGTTGAGCATTCACAAGGTTTGTGTCTATCTTTCGCGGATTTGCCATTCCGGTTTTGACTCCGGTTTTAGTTATTTCATTGAAGGTTACTCGGTTTGGTTCATCATAACTAAGCCCTAAAATGTGGGCTAAATGCCAAGAAATCGCTTCCCCTTCGCGGTCGGGGTCGGTGGCCAAAAAAACTTTTTCGCATTTTGATGCACTCTTTCTGAGGTTTTTTATTATTGGACCTTTGCCTTTTATGTTTATATATTGGGGTTCAAAATTGCTTTCTATGTCTATTCCCATCTTAGATTTTGGAAGATCTCGTAAATGACCCATGGAAGCTAAAATTTCATAGCCTCTACCAACATATTTTTTGATCGTTTTGGCCTTGGTTGGTGATTCCACAATTATTAATTTTGACATATATATAGTCCACCGCTTTAAATTTTTTTACACAAAAATATATTATATCGAAATTATAATAATTATCAATAATTTTTATGATTTTATTGGAAAATAAATTTCGGTGGATATGCTAAAACAAAAAATCTGATTTAAATTGTTGAGAAAATTTAGTTAATTTTTTTATAATACATGCCA
>JAZUIR010000047.1:0-8488 GCA_045642305.1 Oscillospiraceae bacterium
TTTAAATTTTTCAAAATACATAAAAAATTAGTGAACAAAAAAACAGATTTCAAACAAATAGACATAAGTGACATAAACCTGGAATTGATAAAAACTGTAACCTTAGTAGACATATATGAATATTTAAATTTTGCAATGATAAACCATAATTCAGCCAAATCTAGAGCTAGAAAAATCAGCTCAATTCGCGGATTTTTCAGATATTTAACAACAAATTTAAATGTTTTAGAACAAAACCCAGTTAAAAACTTAGAACTTCCTTCACTAAAAAAAAACCTACCCAAATATTTATCAGTTGAAGAAAGCATAAAATTGCTTAACATTCAGGCAATCTCTGACTCCAAAACTAAATATCGCGATTATTGCATATTAACCCTATTTTTGAATTGCGGAATGCGCCTTTCTGAATTAGAAAACATAAATCTTGATGACATAAAAACAAAAGATAGCAGCTTAAAACTACTTGGTAAAGGTAATAAAGAAAGAATAATTTTTTTAAACGAAGCTTGCCAACTAGCACTAAGCAATTATCTAAAATTAGAACGACAAAATCTAAAAAAAATCCAAAACAAAAGAGCCCTTTTTTTATCACAAAGAACCGGAAAACGTCTGTGCGCACGCCAAATTGAAAACGTTGTTGGAATTGCGCTAAAGCGAGCCGGCCTTTCCAACATGGGCTATTCCCCCCACAAACTGCGCCACACAGCAGCCACACTTCTATATCAATACGGCAAAGTTGACATATTAATTTTAAAAGAACTTTTAGGTCATGCAAACGTTGGAACCACCGAAATATATACCCATGTTTCTGATGAAATATTAAAAAATGCCGTTTTAAAAAATCCATTAGCAAAACAAAAAATTGACGGAAATGAAGAATAAAAATCACAAAAACCTGTTTGAAAAACATAAATTCAAACAGGTTTTTTATCATATGATTTCATATTCAAGCATAAAATTATAAAAAACATAAAACTAATTACGGAGGTTTAACAAAATTGAATTCAATAAAACTAAAAAAAACTTTAAAATTAATATTATTTTTAACGAGTGTTTCATCAATAATTTTAATAATTTTGTTCATATTACTTTCATTAATTATTCTATTTTCTAACTTTTCACCAACCCTAGCCAACAAACTAACAACAATTTTTGGCGGAATAGGAATGTTCACAGCAACCTACATAGCTGCTAGAATTTTAAACAAAAAAGGAATTTTAGTAGGCCTAACCTGCGGTGGAACACTGGGAGCAATAATTTTTATGATTTCATTTTTGTCAACCGGAATTTTGTTCAGCATAACAGAATTTATTAAAATAATAACAATTCTGTTAGCATCCTGCTTCGGTGGAATAATCGGGGCTAATTCAAAACAATAAACAAAAAATTAATTTTTACTCAATGCTTATTTTTTTTTAACATTTCACTTGCAACATTCAAAGCAAGTTCCTTGTTTCCGTCAACTCCAACTATGCGAGCTATTTCTTCAATTTTTTCATCAAAATTCAAATAACGAACACTTGAAAACACCCTATCACCGACATTCTGTTTAACAATTTTGAAATTATGGTCACCAACTGCAGCAATTTGAGCCAAATGAGTTATACAAATAATTTGCGTATATTTCGAAAGTTGTTTTAATTTAATTCCAATTTTTTTGGCCGACAAACCTGAAACACCCGAATCGATCTCATCAAAAATTAGAGTTAAAGGCCTAAACTTACTCGCCATAACATTAACTATTGCCAGCATAATTCTCGAGAGCTCACCACCCGACGCTATCTTACAAACAGGTTTTGCTGGTTCACCCAAATTAGCAGAAATAAAAAATTCTGCATCTTCCAAACCATTAAAATTAGCACTATGTTTTTTTAATTTAACAATAAAATTTGCATCTTCCATTTCCAAAAATTTTAATTCATTTTCAACTGCAGCTGAAAATTTTGCTGCAGATTTTTTTCTTTTTTTAGAAATTTCAATCAGCAACTGCTTAAATTTTGTCAATTCGTTTTCCTTAACTTTAAGCAATTCTTCTTTTTTTAATCCATAGTTTTGAATTTGTTTAATTTCTTCTTTAAAGTTTTGCAATTTATTTTTAACATCCACTAAACTAGGGCCAAACTTTCGTTTTATTTTAGAAATATCACTTAACCTGCTTTCTAAAATTTCAACCTGATTTGGTTCAAAATCAAACCTAACATTTTTCAAATTTTCAATATCTATTATTAATTCTTGAATTTCAAAAAACAAACTCTTAAATTTTTCAAAAACTGTTTTAAACTCCAAATCATATTTAACAATTTGTTCTAAATTTTTAACCGATTCATCAAAAATATTTAAAACATTTTCATTATCACTACCACAACCTGAAAATTTTTCACATATTAAATTTAAAACTTTAAAAATTTCAGCAGAATTTTTAATTAACGTAAGCTTACTTTCAATTTGTTTATCTTCCTCAAGTTTTAAATTAATTTTCTCTATTTCTGAAATCTGCTCACTAAGTTGTTCAAATTTTTTATCGTTTAGTTCAACCTGATAATCAATTTGCTTCAAATTTTTAAAAATTTTTCGCAACCTTTCAAAACTCTGCCTATATTCAAAAATTGACTCATTATTTTCAGCAAAATCATCTAACATCTTCAAATTATTTTCCGCAACCAACAACTTTTGATTGCTCCCTTGCTCACTAAAATGAACCAATTTGTCACCTATTTTTTTTAAATCACGAACCCCAACGTTTTTTCCATTAATTGAACCAGTTGTTCTACCATCACTAAAAATTTTCCGTTCAATTAAAATTTCACAATTTAAAACTTCTATTTCCAAATCATATTCAACAATTTTCAAAATTTCATCCGACAACTTCCCAAACGTCGCCTCAACTGACGCGCACTTTTCACCAAACCTTATCATATCTTTCGAGCCTCTAGCCCCAACAACAAAATCAATAGCCTTCAAAATAATCGACTTACCTGCCCCAGTTTCACCAGTAAAAACATTAAAACCTTCAAACAACTCAATCTTTAAATCTTTTATTATCGCAAAATTTTTTATGACCAAACTTGCTAACAAAATTTTTCATTCCTCTTCACAAAATAGTTTTTCATACTTTAAAAAATTTGTTCTTAACCAATTCAAAAAAATGAACATCTCTTAAATATATTAAACTTAATTTTTTTTCACTCTGTTTAATTCTAACAACAGAGTCTTGCTTCAATAATTTAATCGCCACACCATCTAAAATTAAGCAAGCCTCGTTTTCGCTTCCAATTTCCACATTCAAAACGCTATCAGGTGAAAACAAATTAGTTCTTGAAATCAGAGAATGCGTGCAGATTGGAGCCATAGAAATAAATTCAAGGCTAGGATCAGCAATCGGCCCACCGTTTGAAAGAGAATAGGCAGTTGAACCAGTTGGCGTCGAAAACAGCACAGAATCAGCCCTATAGCTAATTATGAAACTGTCACCATCATAAACTTTTAAATTAACAAAACCATGATAGGTTGGCTTTGCAACTATTGCATCATTTATGGCTATCCACTTATTTGACTTATACGAAACTTCAAGCAACATGCGCTTTTGTATAAAATAATTTTCATCAACCAAATTTTTTAAAATTTCGAGCTCACTAAATTCCAACCCGCACAAAAAACCCATATGCCCTGCGTTTATTCCAAGTAGAGGCAGATTAAATTTAATGGCAATTTTTGAAGCCAAAATAACCGTTCCATCGCCTCCAATCGCAATAATAAAATTATAGGAACCTAAATTTTCGATTTTTTCACCAATTGCAAACCCATCAAAAAAATTAGAATTTTGTTCATCAACAGCACAATAACAATTTTGTTTCTTTAAAATTCCCATAACTTTTTTCGCCTTTTCAACAGCATTTCTTATGCTATAGTTAACCACAAAAAAAATCTTCATAATTTAATTTCTCCTAAAAATTTTAGAACAGTTCTCTATTTTCTTAATAATACCTTCATAATCCAAGTTGAATTCTTTCAAAGCTGCATTCAAACTCAAATTCTTCACAAAACAACTATCTATTGCAGTTAAAAACATTTTTCCGTTGTAGTTATAACTAATTAATTTAACAAACAAATGTTCACCTATTCCACCATTTTTTATTCCTTCCTCAAAAAAGAAAATTTCAGAATATTTTTTAAGCTCATAAACAAATTCATCATCAATCGGGTTTAGTTTATTCATCTTGACAACTGCGACCTCAAATTTATTCTTCTTAATCAGTTCATTTCGCGCCAAAACTGCTTGCCAGGTTAAATTACCATAGGTTACTATTGCAACATTTGAATTCCCTAAAACACAAAAACTTTTACTAAAATTTTCATTAAAATTTTTACAATCGGCCAAAAAATTAATCTGCCTGCCCTTAGAATATCGAACAGCAACAACTCCTTTTATATCATATAACGCAACCTTCAACATATGCTTTAATTCTAAATAGCTTGTTGGCGCAAAAATAGTTATGTTCGGAATTGAAGTTAAATAAGCACAATCGAAAACTCCTTGATGAGTTTCACCATCTCCCTCTACTATTCCTGCCCTATCAACCACAAAAACCACATGCAACTCACTAATTGCTAAATCATGAAGAATTTGATCATAACTTCGCTGCAAAAAAGTTGAGTAAACAGCAAAAACCGGAATCGTTCCGCCAGCACTTAGGCCAGCAGCATAGGTTACTGCATGTGATTCCGCAATGCCAACATCAAAAAACCGATTTGGAAATTTTTTTTTAAATTTGAAAAGACCGGTTCCACTTTCCATTGCAGCAGTTATAACACAAATTTTTTCATCTATTGCCGCCAAATCGCAAATTTCTTGCCCAAAAACATTTGAAAAACAATCATCTTCATAATTATTAAGCAAACCTTTTTTTAAGTCAAAAGCTCCAACTCCATGATATTCCTCTGGATGTCTTTCTGCTTGCAAATAACCATAACCTTTTTTAGTGAACACCTGAACTATAGCAGGGCCATTTTGTTGTTTCGCCCAATTCAACGCCTTAAACAAATCATTCAAATTATGGCCATCAACGGGACCTAAAAAAAAATAACCCAAATCAGAAAAAAAATTAGGTCTATATATTATCTTTTTTAATATATTTTTAAATTCGATCAAAAATTTTGCCAATAAATTTCCAGTAAAAGGAATTCTTTTCAAAAATTTTTCTATAAACAAGTTTGTAGAAATATAGGCCTGACGAGCCCTAATTCTTGAAATATATTGCGGCAAACTTCCGACCGTTTTTGAAATAGACATATCATTACAATTTAAAATAATTATTAAATTTTTTAAATTAATTCCATTATTCAAGCCTTCATAAGCCATACCACCAGTTAGAGCCCCATCTCCAATAACCACGATAACCTTGTTTTTGGTTTTCTTCAAAAGCTCAGTTTCAGCAAACCCACAGGCTAGAGAAACCGAAATTGAAGAATGACCTGAAATTGCAATGTCATGTTCACTTTCGCACGGTTTAGGAAAACCTGAAATTCCTCCTTCTTTTCGCAAATTTTTGAATTGCTCAAGCCGACCAGTTAAAATCTTATGCGTATAACACTGGTGACCAACATCCCATATTATCCTATCTTTCGGCGAATCAAAAGCCCTATGCAAAGCAACCGTTAACTCAACAACCCCCAAATTGGAAGCCAAATGCCCTCCATTTTTTGAAACAACACCCAAAATAACCTTTCGGATTTCGCCACACAAAACATTTAATTCATCAATTTCCATTTCTTTCAGATCAATAAGACTTTTAACCTTATTTAAAACCCTATGATTAGCCAAATCTTCAAAATCAAAATTATGCAATTTAATTTCCTTCCACTGAATTTTAAAACGGAACCACCAAAACAACAAAAAGCCCAAGCAATGCTCCACCAAAAACCTCTGTTGTTGTGTGTCCCAAATGTTCCTTCAAAATTTTAGCATGTTCTTCACCATAGTTTTCAAAATCTTCAAGTTTGTTTTCTTTATTGGAAATTTTTACTTTTAAATTCTTACTGCAATCTTTCAGCTTGGTTCCCTCTAAATCAAGGATTTTAACCACCCTGTTCAACACCTTAGCTTGCTCACCTGAAGATTTTCTTACACCAGTTGAATCATACATAACAATTGCCGCCAAAATTGCTGCTATTGAAAAACTTGGTGAATTCATTCCACATTCACGTCCTATTGAAAAAGCAAGCGCCGCAACTGAGGCAGAATGGGCACTAGGCATTCCACCAGAGCTAAAAAACAATTCTAAATGAAAATGTTTTTCAGTAAAATACACAAAAATAATTTTCAATAATTGCGCACATATCCACGCGAAAAACGCACAAACCAATGAATAGTTATAGGAAAACAGCAACTTTCCAACAGAGCTAATCAAACTGTTTGTCACCCCTTAAAATTCAATTTAATTCACACGATTCAACATAGATTTCGATAGAAAAACTAAAAATTCATTATTTTCAAATTCTTTTATTTCATATAAAGCTTTTCTAGTATATGTTTCAGCCAATAGTTTTAATTCGCTTAAATCTAAAATACTTGCATAATTCAACTTATCATTTTTCATATCTGCTCCAACCGGTTTGCCAACAATTTCTTCTTTTCCAACCGCGTCAATCATATCATCAACAACCTGAAAAGCAAGCCCAAAAAATTTTGCAAACTTGTCTAATTTGTTAACAATTTTGACATTCATTCCTGCAGCAACAGCTCCTAGAACACAAGAAGCTTCAAACAAACATGAAGTTTTAAGACTTGAAAATTCATCAACAACTTCAAACGATAAATCATCTCTGCCAGCTAACATATCTATTGCCTGACCCAAAACCATTCCATTTAAGCCAGACGTTTTGCTCAAAACCTCACACGCCTTAACAATTTGATCACTGCTGGCACCATAATTTTTCGCATTTATTAAAAATTCAAAAGCACTCAAAAACAACCCATCACCATTCAAAACTGCGACTGCTTCCCCAAATTTTGCATGACAAGAAGGCTTCCCACGCCTAAACTCAGAATCATCCATGCACGGCAAATCATCATGAACCAATGAACCAGCATGAATCAATTCAACCCCACAAGCAAAATTAACTGCTATTTCCAAGTTACCACAAAACATATCACAAACAGCCAACGTCAAAACAGGCCTGATTCTTTTGCCACCTTCCAAAACACTGTAATTCAAAGATTCAATAAAACTTGAACATAGATTATTTGATTTTGGTAAAAAATTATGCAAATTATTTTCTATCAAATCCAAATAATATTTTAATTTTTCATCAAACACTAAAATTCTAATCCTTTTTAAATTCATTATTTAAATACTCAATTTCTAGTTTTGCATTTTTCAAGTTTGCCTTGCACGACTTACAAAGTTTCATACCTTTTTCATATAATCTTAAATTTTCTTCCAAACTAGCCTCACCACTTTCTAGTTCTTGAACTATTTTTTCAAGCTCCTTGAAACTAGAATCAAAACTAAAGTTTTCATTTTTCATTTTAAAAACTCCAAATTCATTTTTTTAAATCTTTTTCAACAACCTGAACTTTCAAACCACCATCAGAAAAAATCAAACTTATATTTTGTTCAACATTCACGTCATCAGCCGATCTAATCAATCTTCCGCCCTCATCAAAAACTAAACAATAACCTCTCTGCAAAAGATTAAATGGGCTTAGATTTCTAAGCAAACTTAAAAATTTCTCAATTTCATCATAAAAAAACAAAAAGATACGCGAAATTAAATAAAATAATCTGTTAGCAAATTCATTTGTTCTAAATTCCAAATTCATGAGCAAACCATAGGGTGAAAAACAAACCAACTTAGCTTGCAAGTTATTCAATTCAAACTCTTTTTCATTTAAAAAATTTAACAAACTATTCTGCATAACATCAAAACTAGAATCAATTTTTCTGTTCAGTTCCTCGCAGTCAACACAAACCAATTCAGCCGCAGCCGATGGAGTAGGCGCTCGCAAATCAGCAACAAAATCAAGCAAACAATGATCGGTTTCATGGCCAATTGCTGAAATGATAGGTTTACTACACTCAAACGCAGCCTTGCACACCATCTCATCATCAAACGGATTTAAATCTTCATGCGACCCACCACCTCGGCATATAATCAAACTGTCAACCTCATCATCATCAGAAGCAAGCTTAATCGCCCTAACAATTGAACTAACCGCATTTAAACCTTGAACCAAACAAGAAAAAACCTTCAACTTCAAAATTGGAAGTCGCCGCGACAAAATCTGACAAACATCCTGCAAGGCAGCCCCATCTGACGCAGTAACAACACCAACAACTTTAGGCAACCTGCTAACAGAACGCTTCCTATCATGATCGAAAAAAGCTTCATTCATGAGTTTTTCAGACAACATGCCAAACTTTTTCTGGATCAGACCTTCACCACGTTCAGAAATATCGTTCACATATATTTGATAGGTTCCATTTCT
>JAZUIR010000048.1:0-2398 GCA_045642305.1 Oscillospiraceae bacterium
TTGAAGGGGGATTTTTGTAAATAAAATGGCTTTGTTAATTAATCATTGTATTTTTATGTCGAAATTTTAAGGAAAATTTTAGTTGACTCCAAACATAAATTATGCTAAAATTTGGAAACGTTTGAGGTGCGAAAAAACAAACCCATTTCTGGATAATAAGCTTTCATTTCTTGATATTTCACACTTTGAATGAAAATTTTAAGTTAAGGATGTGTTAATAACTATGGCCAAAAAAAATCTAAAATTTAAACTACTTACAATAGCAGCCACAATAATAAGCTTATCAGCCATCACAGGAATCAAACAACAAACAATGGCAATGAACAACGGAACAATAACCTCGCATGGCGACCGAATAAAAGAAGAATTTCTTAAAGACGAAGCTCAAAAACTATATAAAAATATGAAACCGGAAAAAAGAAAACCTGGAGATTCTGGCACATGGGAACTAAATTCACCACAAGATTTTCAAAAACTCCGCGATACATATCCAGATATATTAAAAACAGCAATTGAGGAAACAAATAAAAACATAGATAATGCAACGGTTAAAAAACTTGTTATAGATAAACTTAACGAAACAGTATATTTTGAAGGCGAAAATATAACAAACAGAGAAAGGCTAGTGAGACTTCTTTACAACTACGCATTAGAACACGGCGGCAACATAAAGGTTCTAGTTGTGGGCCGTGGCGGCGGTTACGGGCTCCCAGAAAATGTTCCTACTTTACATTACAAAAGAAAGGCAAATGATTTTTCTATTCTAGTAACAGAAAAAATGACAGGAGCACAGGAAGAAAGCAATAGGAACCACTTCATGCTAACAGACGAAGGCTTCTCAAGTCTAAACTGGAACGAAGCCGACTTTTTGATGTTTAGTTTAACCCCACCAGACAAATCCATACCAGAAGTTAATGAAAGAAGCAACAACTATATGCCTGGATTTAAATATACAGTAGCACCAGAAATTGAACCAATCAAATACATTAATGGCAAACCCGTATATGACTCTTACTTTTCAGCAAAAGATAATGTGAATTTGTTTAAATATTTCTTAGAAGAAATGGTTGGCATAGTAAATGAAACAAACAGCAGACTCAAAAACAGTGAGGCATTTAAACAAGGTTGGTTAGGAAAACTTGAAGAGGCAGCTGATTCTGTTGCTAAAATTGAAAACGGAAAAATTAGCTTTCCAGAAAATGCCAGAGTCGATTACGTGGAAATCAACAATAATGATGCAAACAATTTGTACCCATGGTTTGTACGTAGAACAAAACCAGCAAGAATTGACGAACTAAGCGAAAAAGAACTCGGAACACAAACAAAAAAAATAACCGACAAATTAATAGGTGACGGCTTCACTTCAACCGATAAAATTAAAGAAGAATTTTTTCAAAGCGAAGGTAAAGGTGCCAAAAGCTATTACAATCCAAATCGTGGCAGAGAAGATGTCATATTAGTGAACGATGATTCTAGTGACTCAACGAGTTTCGGCAATTATTTAACAAAAAAGCTTAGGGAATTCTTAACAGGTTATGACAAAGAAGATATCACGTCAACAAGCGATCACAATAAATCAATAGATTTCAGCAAATATGCAGCAACAAAGTTTGTGAAAACCTTAAACGGCTTAGATAAAAAAACGCCAGACAGCGAACTAATAAAAGAAGGTGGGCCTGTGATGCCAACCAGTGGAAGAGTAATTTCAAAAATAGCTAACTTTCAAGGAAAAAACACAGGTTCATTCGGAACCTTCATAGAATTCACAGACAACGTTGATATATGCCAAAAAATATTTGATCCAAATTATTCAAAATGTTTAGCCAGAATGTGCTACAAAATTTTTGAAGAAATTTATGGTAAAATATTGCTGAAAAACCCCAGTTATGAAGCCGATTATGTAAAAATTATTTTAGAACCAATAAAATTCAAAGATTGGCATGGTCGTGAACACATCGGAATTATAGTTAAAGCTGAATTATTTGGAACTAACTTCAAAAGGAATGAGATTATCGACAGGGTTAAAGGTCACAAAATCACACTCGATGTTGTAATATGGAGCACTGGAATAAGAAGTGGTGACGAAATCACGTGGCCAACAAACTCCAACGACAAGATCGACGTAGAAGAAGGCAACAGATTAACACATAAACACACCTTCTTTCCAGAAACAGAAGGCCGGAAAAACATCAAACAAGAAATTGATTTAACTCCGGGCGAAGAAAAGAACAATGAATATTTCGTGGACTCATACGTAAAATATTGGGATGATAGTTACCCTCCAGCAGCAGCAAATCAATTTATGTTTTCAAATTTGTATAGCTTCACAATTAAAGAAGACCAAAACGGAAAACTATACGTAAAAGAAAACCAAGTCGTGGGAGATCCAGCAATTAGA
>JAZUIR010000049.1:0-5969 GCA_045642305.1 Oscillospiraceae bacterium
TGGTTCAACGACATATTAATAAACAAAAAAAAAATAGCCGGCATACTTGGTGAATCACAAATTGAAAAAAACAAAATTAATTGCATTATAAGCCTAGGAATAAATCTTCTGCAAAACAAAAATGATTTTGAAGAAAAAAACCTGTCTTTTGCCGGATCGATTTTTTCACAAACCCAAAAAATTATAACACCTCCAATCTTCTTAAAAGCTTTCGTTCAAACCTTAGATAAACTTTTACTAAAAATTAAATTATCAAACAAAAACGATTTTGTCCACATCGCCTATATCGAAAACTGTTGTTCTATCGGAAAACATCTTAAATTTATATGCAACAAAACACAAAAATGTTTCTACGCCACATCAATCAAAATTTTAGAAAACGGTAATCTAATCGTTAAAATAAAAAATAATTATTTCCTTGAACTAAGTTCCAGTGAATTTTCAATTTTTTAATCAAAAATCTCACATGATTTTTACTCACAACCAACATTTCTTAAAATTATAACTTTTTAAACTAACCATATTTATAAAAACTAAAACTAATCTGCCTGTTTTTGCTGATTTTTCACAACATATTTTTCAAAAGTTGGGTCCTCAAAAACATATTTATTTTCAAAATCAAAACTATCAGCTCGTTTAACAACCACCGATTTGTGATGCTGCAAAAATTGTAAGATATTATATGGATTAATCCAAACTTTTTTGCTTCTGTTCCCAAATTTTAGATTCAAACTAACTGCAAAATGCAAATGTGGGCAGTTTTTTGCTCTAACAGTTTTTTGCTTACAACAACTGGTTGCTCCAACATAACCAATAACCTGTCCTGCCTTAACCAATGCTCCTGGCCTTATCCTTTCAGAAAACGGATGCGCACCAAAACAATTGGAATAATGTAAAGTGCGCAAACCATCAAAACTTTTTATGCTAACCTGCCAACCGAATTCTTCTGTTTTTCCACAATCTTCAACTATTCCGCTTTCAACTGCAACGATCGGAGTTTTAATTTTGGCAAACACGTCAACCCCCAAGTGGAATTTTGAACTCAAATATTTGTTCTCAGGTTCGTAATCATCACAAAAAGTTGCCGAAAAATCATATGGAATAGGAAAATAGCTTTTCAAGCCTACCATATCATCAAAAACGGGCTCATTATTTTCATTGAATTTTTTACTAATCCTGTAAGACCCAACCATATCACCAAAAAGAACAGAATAAATTTTTTTAAAATAGTCATAATTTTCATAAGGTTTTGACAGCTCGCTTTCTAAAACTCCTTTTTTTAATCTATTTAAAAAATCATTGGCGTCTTCAAACTCAAAACTGCTCCAATCGCCATCATATTTTGCACCCAACAAGCTGATTAAACCAACAAATTTCGACTTGCCCAATCGCTGGTTTTTAAGCTTAACGTCACTGCTATCATCATATTTGCTGGCTTTTTCTGCCTCCAAAGCCATCTCCAATGCTTTAAGCGGCACATCACAGATTTTGTTCACCGGATATGCCAAAAACTTGCGCATGTTCTTGTTTCTAGCCTCTATTTTAGTCATCAATGAAAACATAAAAAATCCTATCAAAAAACAAATAAGCAAAACCAATGGAACAAAAAATTTATTCCTATAAATTAAAATATGAAGCGCTCTTTTAATCAACCTAATCAACCTCTTTTTTCAGCTTACTGGCCATTTGTTTTAACCACAACCTCTAAAACAACCCCAAATAAGCCTATGAACAAACTAAATTTATTATGATTAAAAAAACACAAAACAATTTAACATATCCAATTAAAACAACAAAATTCATTCAAATCATTTACAAAAAACCAAAAAGCTTTGCTGCAACATAAATATATCCAAACGGCGGCAACATAACAGCCGGATTTTGAACAATAAAATTCGAACATCGCTTCAAATCAAAAATGCTCGGTCCAAACTGCATATTGCGACATCCATATTTTAATTTTATGGCACCACCACTGCAACTAACCCTTACGGCTTCCTCATTCAGCATTCTTTTCGCTTCATTGCTAACTATGAACACCTCGAACAACAACAAAAAGGCCACAATAGTTGCCGTTGTTGATTTTAGCCAAATCAACCATTTATTGAAACTTAAACTATTTTGCAAACAAAACTTCTCCTTCTCATTTTTTTAACTTAGAAAACGCATTTGCAAGCGATTTTCCAAACAGCCAACCAGCATACATTGCCTCATCAACGCTGTTTGAATTGCTGCCTATTTCAATCAAAAGTGTGCCTGGTGTCAAACTTTGATTATAGTGTTTACACTTAAAAACAAGCGGTCTCATCAAACCAGGATAGTCTTGCCCAAGTTGTCGTTGTAAAAAACAAGCAAATGCTAAATTTTGCCTATAGTTTGGATAGTGCATGGTTCCATTATCACAACCTGCCACAATCATAATTTGGGCTGCCTTGCGCCCTTCGATTTTTACAACAGGCGCAAATCGCTGCCCTTTTTCGTTTTGAATTCCGTCTCGATGTATATCAAGCACAACCTTAATTGTAGGGTTTTTTTCTATGTGATCTCTAATCGTTTTGTTTGATCTATCATAAGCTCCATTATACGACGGAACATCATGAAGAGTTTTATCGTGCAAAACCGAAAAACCCGATTGTTGCAACTGCGAAACTATTTGATCGCCTACTTCAACAACTGTTGCCTTCGGATTACGACTATGACTTGGAGCACGAGCCGAATAGAAATTTTTTTCTCTAAGTTCATAGGCTTCAGTGGCATGCGTGTGCATAATCAACACTTCAGGTTTGCCACCACCACTTATATCAAAACTGGGTTTTTGTTTGTTCGCCTCAACAACAATATCATTAGACATCGGAGTCAGGTTTTTTGCATAAGCCGACTCAGAAAGTTCAACTGTTTTTTCCCCTTTGCCTGCTCTATAAAAATTGCGAAATATCGGCCCATCGTTTTCACCAAACTGCGCAAGTTCTTTTTCTGAAAAATTAACCTTTGCTGGCCCAACAACAAACGGCGGGCTAAAATCATCTGCAATCGAAACCGATTTTTCTTCTGGCTGAATTTCTTGAGGTTCAATTTCTTGTTGTTTTTCTGATTCAACTGGTTCACGGGCAGCGCCGCCATCATAACCCTGTTCATTGCAATAACCAAGTAGTTGACTTAAATTAAGCTTTGATGCCAAACTATCAGAATCAGGCAAGCTTAACTTTACCGATGTTAGAGCTGTTCTGGTCGACAACTTCCATATGCTGGGCGAAGTTAGCGCAATCACCTGGAACACCACAAACACCGTGAAAACCAAAAAAATAAACCACAAAATTTTTCGTCTAAAAACCATTCCATTCAATTTTTTAACGCTCCTTAATTTCAACAATATGGTTTTTCAAAACAAAACCCAACAAACTTAATATGATCTTTTCCTTCAAAAATCTATATGCTGAATTTATTTTATTTTATTACTTAAACTAAAAACTACTTAACATGTCTGCCCAAAATTAACACTTCAACACTTCTAACTCCTGCTTTGAAAACATGGGCAACACCACACCATTCAACGCTTGTGAAATTAAACTACCTGCATTTTGAACTATTTCATCAATGTTTCGCGGCGTGACCATGAAAATTTCAGAATCGGTTTCCATATATTTTGATTGCAAACTAATCGATTGTAAATCAACAACCGTAGGAACTCCTATTGCCAAAACAGGAACCTTCAAAACCCTGCTTGACAACTCAACCCTGCTGCTGTTTATGCCCGACCCGGGTGCAATTCCAGAATCGGTTAGCTGAATTGTGGTCCCTAATCTATTAATTGAACCTGCTGCTAACGCATCAACAACAACAACAAGTTCTGGTTTTGTTTTTTCAACCAGCGCCTTAACTATTTCAGTTGTTTCAATTCCAGTTTGACCTAAAACCCCAGGCGAAATAACCGAAACAGATGCTATTTTTTTAACATTAAAATTTTCGGCTAGTTGAGTTTTTATGTGACGAGTTGCAACCACCTTGCCGGCAACCACAGGGCCCAAACTATCACAGCAGATGTTTTTGTTGCCAAGCCCAACCACCAAAATCGAGTTTTTGTTTTGAACAAATGGTTGCAACTCTTTTTTTAAAACATATTCTACATCACAAAACTTTTCAGGCATTAACATATTTTTGCTCGAAATCGTAATATATGTTCCGACTGGTCGGTTTAAAATTTTAGCTTCTTCATCATTTTTAATTTCTATTTTAACTATTTCAACATCACCATATTTTTTTACAGTTTGGAAAATTGCCTTTAACCTGCCACCTTTAACTCCACTAGATTCAACCGCTAAATCGGTTCTTGGTTGCATTTTTTCCTCCTTGGTTTTTAAACTTTTTATGAATATTAATTAAATAATTTTCACAAAACCTCCTTGCTATTTTTGGCTTGACTTCATAAAATTTAAAATCACTTCCCAGATGGATTATTTTATTAATTTGATTTTTAACAGATATTTTAAAATATAATCAGTCATTATCTTAAAAATTATAAATTTAATTTGACTTATTAAAAAAATTAAGTTAGACTGAAAACAGTATGTTTTTGCTACTGTAGCTCAGTCGGTAGAGCAGCTCACTCGTAATGAGCAGGTCGTCCGTTCAAATCGGATCAGTAGCTCCAATATAACTAAAAATTATCGTTCGAAACAACGATCGAAAGGCTTTAATTTTTCTGTAACTATGACTAAAATATTGACTTCAGGGAACCCAATAAAACTAATTTTTAATTTTTCTATTCCTATTCTTGTCGGTAACCTGATCCAGCAACTGTATCATATGATCGATTCCGTGTTTATTGGAAATTTCATAGGATTGAATGCGTTTGCAGGTGTTAGTGTATCTTCTTTTTTGATGTTTCTGATTTTTAACTTCACATTTGGCATTAGCAATGGGTGTTCCATAGTTTTGGCTCAACGGTTCGGCGCAAAAAGCGACACAGGCGTTAAATTAAGCATAACCAGCGCAATCTATATTTTTGCGTTAATTTCTGTTATGATGACCTTTTTAGGGCTGCTCTTGGCTCCCATTGTTTTAAAATTATTAGACACGCCGGAAATTGTTTTTGAGTTTGCTCAAACCTACACAACGATTAATTTTTCCGGAATAGTTGCCATAATGGGTTATAACATGTTTTCACAAATTCTGAGAGCGTTGGGTGATAATAAAGCGGCACTCGTTTTTTTGATTTTTTCTTCAATTTTAAATGTTATTCTCGATTGGCTGGGAGTTGTCGTTTTAAACGCTGGAATTGCTGGAGCTGCGTTCGCTACAATAATTTCACAAGCAATTAGCGCCGTTTGCTGCATTTTATATCTATTTAAACGATATAATTTCGCTCGACCTCAAAAAATTCATTGGAAATTTAACAAAACTTTTTTTTTAAAACAACTTCAATTAGGCATTCCTATTGCATTTGAACTTTCCGTTTGCGGAATTGGCCTTCTAATCTTACAAAAAGCAGTTAACAAACTTGGCCCAGATATCATGTCAGGATTTGCAATAGCTATGAAAATTGAAGATTTAGTCATAGTAGCTTTCATAGCAATAGCTACATCAGCTTCTGTTTTCACTGCACAAAATTTTGGCGCGCAAAAAATAAAACGAATAAAACAAGGCACAAAAGCTTCCATAATGATTGGTTTTTTAAGTTGTGTAATTTTTTGCTTAATTTTTATATTATTTTGGGATAATTTTGTTCAACTCTTCATTAACCAATCCGATCATCTCATAAAAAACAACATAACACAGGTTAAGTTTGCTGCCAAACGCTATATGGACATAGTCGTTTTACATTACCCCGTCGTGTGCATTTTAATAATCGTGCGCAACATAGTGCAAAGCCTTGGCAAAACACTGATTCCTCTGTGTGGCAGTTTTGCCGAAACTATGGCTAGAGCCTTAACCCTTGCGTTTTCACAATTTTTGAATTACGACGGCGTGTG
>JAZUIR010000050.1:0-4125 GCA_045642305.1 Oscillospiraceae bacterium
TGAATTTTATAAGAACTAAGCAACTGACGTTTAATATAGCCACAATGCGTTAATGTTAGGGCACACTGTTCAACAGGAATTAAATCTTCTATGTCAACTTCACCGGTAACCTCATGAATTTTAGTTCGACGAACATCACCAAACTTATTTTTTATTTCGCTTAATTCATCGATTAAAATTTTCTTTACTTTTTCTTCACTATTAATTATTTCAATGTAGTCTCTTATTTTTTCCACAATTTCAGCAAGTTCTTGTTCAATTTTTTCGCGTTCCAACCCTGCTAACTGACCAAGCCTCATCTTTACAATAGCATCTGCCTGAATTTCATCTAGTTGTTCAAAATTTTGAATCAATTTTTCCTTAGCTTCTGCAATAGTCTTACTACTTCGAATCAATGCTATTACCCTGTCTATAAAATCTATTGCAACCTTCAAACCCTTAAGAATATGTTCTCGTTCTTGAGCTTTTTGTAAATCGAACTTAGTTCTTCGAACAATAATCTCCTTTTGATGATCAATATAGTGAACAAGCATCTGCTTTAAATTTAAAACCTTAGGCACACCGTCAACCAACGCTAAATTTATAACTCCGAAACTATCTTGCATTTGAGTATAGTGATATAGCTTATTCAAAACTATCTGCTCATTAGCATCACGCTTAAGCTCAATAACTATGCGCATACCATCACGACCCGATTCATCACGCAAGCCCGATATACCCTCAATAACCTTGCTTTTAACCCGATGAGCTATTGCTTCAACGAGCCGAGCTTTATTAACCTGATAAGGCAACTCACTAACAATTATCTGCTTTTTTTTGTTAGATTTTTCTTCAATAGTTGCCAAACATCTAACAACTATTTTGCCCTTTCCAGTAGCATAGGCCGCCCTGATTCCAGCACGACCCATTATTATACCCCCAGTCGGAAAATCAGGGCCTGGAATCCTCTGAATAAGCTGCTCAATTGTTGTGTTTTCATCTTCCAAAAGCATGAAAATTCCATCAACTATTTCGTTTAAATTGTGTGGTGGAATGTTAGTAGCCATTCCAACCGCTATTCCGGAAGAACCATTTATGAGCAGATTAGGAATTCTTGATGGCAGAACACTAGGTTCTTGCAACCTATTATCAAAATTCATTTGAAAATCAACCGTGTTCTTATTTATATTAGTTAACATCTCCATCGAAATCTTACTCATTCTAGCTTCTGTATATCTATAATGTGCCGCCGGATCACCATCAACAGAACCAAAGTTTCCATGACCATCCACCAAAGGATATCGCAATGAAAAATCCTGCGCTAATCGAACCAAAGCATCATAAACCGAAGAATCTCCATGAGGATGATAGCTAGCTAAAACATTCCCAACCGTGTCAGCGCATTTATGATAAGGTCTATCGGGAAACAAATTACGTTCCCACATAGCATATAATATTCGCCTATGAACCGGTTTTAAACCATCACGCACATCAGGAAGAGCCCTGCTGACTATTACCGACATGGAATAGTCAAGGAACGATTTCTTCATTTCCCTGTCTATTTCAACGTCAATAAACTTCCCCATTAATGGATCAAAACCTTCACTTTGTGACATTATCTAAAACTCCCCAAAAAATCATAAATTTAAACTATTTTGAAATTTCAACAAGCAAAATGTTTAACATGAAACATTTTTTAAAATTTAAACATCTAAATTCTGAACATGTTTTGCGTTTTGTTCTATAAAATTACGACGAGGTTCAACCTTATCACCCATCAATATTGTGAAGGTTTCATCCGCCAAAGCCGCATCCTGCATGGTAAGCTTGATCATAACCCTGTTTTTGGGATTCATTGTGCTTTCCCAAAGTTGATCAGGATCCATTTCACCAAGCCCCTTAAACCGCTGAACTGTATATCTTAAATTAGCATTTTCACTCAACATATCATTAATATATTCATCTTTCTCTTCGTCTGAATAAGCATATCGAATCTTCTTACCAAAATTTATTTGAAAAAGTGGAGGTTGCGCTAAATATACATGACCATAAGCTATTAATGGTTTCATAAATCTGAAAAAAAATGTTAGAAGGAGCATTCGAATATGGCTACCATCAACGTCCGCATCTGCCATTATGATAATCTTGTCATAACGCAACCGTGATATATCAAAATCACTGCCCATTGAAGTTCCAATTGCAGTAACAACAGGCATAAGCTTAACGTTCCCATATATTCTGTCGAGTCTTGATTTTTCAACGTTTAACATCTTTCCCCAAAGTGCCAGAATAGCTTGATATTTTCTGTCTCTTCCATTTTTTGCTGATCCTCCTGCTGAATCACCCTCAACAATATATAATTCAGTAAGCTTAGGATCACGTTCCGAACAATCAGCCAACTTTCCAGGAAGTGAAGCTCCATCCATAGCAGATTTTCGTCTTGTAAGCTCTTTTGCTTTTCGAGCTTCTTGTCTGGCCTTCTTTGCAAGCAAACACTTTTCCATAATTTTTTCAGCAATTTCAGGGTTTTCATCTAAATAAAACGACAACTTTTCATTAACCAAATTTTCAAGAAGCGGCTTACATTCAACATTTCCAAGTTTTGTTTTGGTTTGCCCTTCAAATTCGGTATCCTTCAATTTGACACTAATTATTGCAGTTAAACCTTCCCTTGAATCTTCTCCTGCAAACTTCTCAGAATCTTTTAAAAAACCATGATTTTTCCCATACATATTCAAGGTTTTAACCAAAGCATTCCTGAAACCAACTTCATGAGTTCCTCCATCCACTGTGCGAATATTATTAGCAAACGACAAAATAAGCTCATTGTAGCTATCATTATATTGAAAAGCAACTTCTGCCTGCGAATCCTCATTTTGAATTTTTAAATATACTATATTATGAAGAACTTCAAGTCCTCTTTTTTTGTGAATATAGTCGACAAAACTTTCAATTCCACCTTCATAGTGCAGCACGGTTTCAAGTTTTGGTTCAACTCTTTCATCAATCAAAATTATTTTAACTCCAGCATTTAAAAAAGCTTGTTCACGAAATCGTTTTAACAACGTTTCATAATCAAACTCAAGAACGCTAAAAATTTCTTGATCTGGTTTAAAAACAACTTTTGTTCCAGTTTCTGAAGTTTTTCCAACAACTTCAAGTTGTTTTGTGTAGTTTCCTTGTTCAAAACGCTGGAAATATTCGTTTTCACCATCACAAACACTAAGCTCTAACCAACTGCTCAGCGCATTAACAACAGAAGCTCCAACTCCATGAAGCCCACCCGAAACCTTATAGCTGCTTCCACTAAATTTTCCACCTGCATGTAAAACAGTGAACACAACAGTTGCAGCAGAAATTTTTTCTTCAGGATGAATCCCAACAGGAATTCCTCTACCGTTATCAGAAACGCTAACTATGTTATCTGGCAAAATTTTAATAATAATTTCACTGCAATAACCCGCCAAGGCTTCATCAATTGAATTATCTACAATTTCATAAACTAGGTGATGAAGCCCCCTATCACCTGTAGAACCAATATACATTCCAGGCCTTTTCCTGACAGCTTCAAGCCCCTTTAAAATTTCAATATCTCGTGCTCCATAATTATTGGAATCATTCATTAAAACATTAATTCCTTCCTTCTGGCCCGCTATTTTAAAATGCCATATATATGCCTATATTTTAACTCATTTTTATGTTTTTTTCAAGTGAAAAAGCTCAAATCAAGCCACTTATTTTTCCATTTTTCATTACAAAAACCCTGGTTTTTTCTAAATTTAAACTTTGAGTTTTGTTACAACAACTCACAAAAACCTGATTGTTTCGTAAAAAATTTAACATGAATTCTTGTCGAAATTCATCAAGTTCACTCAAAACTTCATCTAACAAAATAATAGGTTTTTTTCTAAAAATTGCGTCAATTAACCTAGTTTGTGCTAATTTTAACGAAATAGCACAAGTTTTTTTCTGACCTTGCGAACCATAATTTTTTAGATCTAACCCGTCAACTTCAAAATTTAAATCATCTTTGTGAACGCCAAAACAAGTGAATCCTAGTTTTGAATCGATTTCAATTGAGGTTTTTAGCTTTTCGAAAAAAAAATTTTGTTTGTTTGAATCATATTTATTGTTAAGCGGATCACT
>JAZUIR010000051.1:0-2608 GCA_045642305.1 Oscillospiraceae bacterium
GGTAAGTTTGATGTGGTTTGTAATGTTTGTGGCGGCGGGGTTTCTGTTCAAGCTGGAGCAATAAGGCATGGAGTTTCTAGGGCTCTATTGAGTTTTAACCCTGAGTTGAGGCTTATTTTGAAGAAGGCTGGGTTGTTGACGCGTGATTCGCGAATGAAGGAACGTAAGAAGTACGGACTTAAGAAGGCAAGGAAGGCGCCGCAATTTTCTAAACGTTGATTTTGTTGTTGCTTGTGAAAGATTGTTGTTATTGATGGACAATTGTGATGGGTTGTCGGTGTTTTGGTGGCGGGTTCAGGCTTTGCTGTCTGCAAGTTGTAGTGATTGTTATTAGTTTGTGATTTGAGTGCATGTGGTTTGGTTAAGTTATGCTGGAATAATTTATGACTTTTGTAAAAATCGGGCAAATTTTGCTTGATTTTTATTTTTTTGGTTTTACAAAACTGAAAAGAAGTTGTTTGCAGTTTTCAATTAGCAAAACATCTTCAAATTTTTGATTGCAAACAAAGGCTTGAATTGGATGAAATATTGGAATGAAGCTGCCGCTGTTTAAAATTTCGCGTTCTGCTTCTAAGCTAAATTTAGTCATTTCGTCGGCAGAGGTTGCCGCCACGGCTTTATCAATTAATGGTTCAAGTTTTGGTAGGTCGAAGTTTGCAAAGTTCAGTGGTGAATTTCTAAGAAACTGACTTAATATATTGCAAGGGTTGTTGAAGTCGTTTTCTAGATTTATTAGGGCGCAATCAAAGTTTTTGTTTTTAAGATTTTTAATGAATGTTTCGTTGTCACATAAGTCAATTTTTAAATATATATTTAAATTTTTTTGCCAATTTTGTAGAATTTCGTTCATAATCTCATAGTGATTTTTGGTTATCATAATTGAAAATTTGTTCAGTTTAATTTGTTCTTCTGTTTTGTTTTTTTTGTTTTTTAAAGAGATTGCCTTGTTTTTGGTTTGTTTTATTTCATTAATTCCCTGATTAAACAAGTGCTTTGCTGTTTCTGGATTATATGCGGGGCAGGCGCTTGCTTTTTTGATGTTGTTGAAAGGTTTGCCTGCTATGGTTACAGAATCAGGAACTAGATTGAAGGCAGGTTTTGCTTTTTTGCTGTTTAGTTTTTTTGCTATGTTTGCGCGATCGATTGATATGGCAAGTGCTTGTCGGATTTTTTCGTTTTGGAAAAGTTCATTGCTTTGGTTAAAAACTATGCCGCTTGTGCTGTTGTTGAATTTATGCACTCGATTTAGTCCTATTTTTGATTTGCTTAAGTTAAATTCTGATGTGCTTAGAAATGCGGAATCGATTTCGTTTTTTTTGAGAAGTCGGAAGGTTTCTTGTGGCGGGCGTTGTGACAGGTTAACTCCCATGATTTTTATGTTTTTGCTGTCTGGATTTTTGCTGTTGACTCTGATTCGAAGCCGTTTGTTTTTTTGGTTTTGTGGCCACTGGTGAACATAGAACGGGCCATTACAAAGCAATGTTTCCATGCAGAGTCCATATCGGCCGTTGGTTGAACGAAAAAATCGTTCGTTGCAAGGCATTGTTGGCGAAAGTGAAAGCAATTCTTCTAGGTTAGGTATGGGATGCTCTAGTTCAATTGTTAATTGGTTGCCGTTTGCGTAAACTCCAAGTTGATTTAAGTTTGTTTGGCCGTTGTGAATTTTTTGAGCGTTTTTTATGAAATAATAGTTTAGTGCAAAAGGAGAGTTTGTTTGTGGGTCTAGAAGGCGTTTGAATGCAAATTCAAAATCGGAAGCGGTGATTTTGTTGTTTAGAGGTTGTTTTTGTTTGCAATTTGTCACCCAATATAGGTTATCTTTAATTGTGAAATTGTATATGGTTTTTTCTGGATTGGTTTGAATGCTGTTTGCACAGGCTAAAGAAAATGTGTTGTCTATGTTGCGTTTATATAGTCCTTCAAAAATGTTGTTTATGACGCTTATTTCGTCGGGGTTTGAAGCTGTTTGAGGGTCGAGGTTTTTTGGGATTTGTTCTACGCTGTAGCTGAAAAGTTTTGCGAACTTGTTTTTATAGCTGTTTGGCAACAAATAGGCGGCTATTAAAATTATTGTTGTGATTATAGCCAAAATTAAAATGAATATTTTATTTTTTTTTGATAAATTTTTGTAGCCATATTTTGATTTGTAAGTGTATAGAAAAAAATTTTTCATTATTAATTAAACCTGCCGATAGTTTTTAATGCTTTGATTATATAAAAATTTTGAAGTTGATGTTTAAGTTGTGTTTAAAATATAGCATTTTTTGAAAAATTTATCAAATTAGTTGAAACTTTATGGGGCTTGTGTTAAAATTTATGTTCGAGAATTGAGAATTAGAATTTGATTGCTTTTTTGATGTTGATTTTGTATAAAAATTTATTTTTGGGTGCAAAAACATAGTTGAATATGAAAAATTTTTAAAAATTTTATTGAAAAATTTAAAACATATGTTATACTTACAATAGTATGCCGTTGTGTAACATCAAATTTTGCTTATGTTGACCGATTTGTTTTGATTAATTCACTGGTTCTGTTGCAAGCGTTTTGTTGGCTTATGCTGAGTTTAGTATTGATCAGCAAACATGATGTATTCTGTTTTCAAGTTTG
>JAZUIR010000052.1:0-9468 GCA_045642305.1 Oscillospiraceae bacterium
AAACACTTGTAACACGCCGATTTAAATTCTACGGAAACTTTAAATAAATAAAACATGCAAAAAGCGACTCAAGCCAAACAACTGCCTAAAATCAAATCAACTAATAGCCAGCCTCATATAACTTGAAACTAAAAAAATCAATAAAACTAAAATAAAACAATTTTAGTGTTAGGTTAAACTCAATTTCAACAAAAACACTCACCAAGCGCTTCAAAAATTTTACGTTTTGCTTCATCTAAAGAAGAACAAATTTCAAAACCGGCAGCAAACTCATGCCCACCGCCTCCAAATTTTTCACAAAACCTTAGTGCACTAAACCCATTCGAAGTTCGTACAGAAGCCTTAAACCTGCAATCTTCAATCTGCTTCAAAACAACCGATACACAAACCCCAACAACACTTTTTGCAACCGACAAAACAACAAACGAATCAGAATCATCGCAACCACAATAACTAAACATCTGCTTAGTGACCACAACAAAACAACAACGTCCATCGAAACAAAATTGCAAATTTTGAATCGCTAAACTCTGCAACTTCAACTGATTAAAAGTTCTCATTTCAAAAAACCTACGATTAAAATCTGCAAAATCTATCCCAAATTCCAGTAGATCCGCCGCAATTTTATGAGTTTTTGAAGTTGTGTTACTAAACCTAAAACACCCAGTATCGGTGACTATACCGACATATAAACTCATTGCAATTTCTCTATCTATTTCAACACCTGCAAACCGAATTAACAGTTCAAAAACAACCTCGCATGTTGCAGCAGCAGTTTCATCTACCAAACAAAAATCAGCCTCAACATCATTACTTACGTGATGATCAATAACTAAATCGATTTTTAAACCAACAAGCTCATCTTCCAACAAATTTGCATTTGCCAAATCAACCGCCACCACTTTTTTATGATCAAAATCTTCACAACAACAACCTTTAAACAAAAAATCAAACTTTTCAGGAGTTTTAGAAAAACTCAAAATCTTGCAACGTTTATTTAATTTTTTTAAACCCAAAAACAGGGCCGCCGCCGAACCAATCGCATCTCCATCAGGGTTTTTGTGAAACACTATCGCAACATCTTCAAATGACTGCAAAATTTCAGCAACCCTCACCATTTTTTCTTCATTTAACATTATAACTCCTTAAACGCATGATCTTATAAAACATTATCATAAAAACTTTTAAAAACACTATAAAAACCTATTCAACCAACTTAAAAATTCCAATTGCCTAAACCTGCTCACCATCAGTTTCACTGCCATTCATGGCAGCTTCATCGTGATTTTTAATCTTATCAAAAACCTTACCTAAATAGTCACTATATCTAACGTAGTCATCAGCAACAAATTCAATTTCTGGGCTCTTTTTCAGTCTAAACCTGCTAGAAATCTCACGCCTAAAAAAACCACTAGCTCCATTAAGCTTTTGAGTCACAAATCGCGCATCTTTAAAACCATTAATTGAACTAATAAAAACCAAAACTCGACTGCCTCTGCCTGAAACCTCAACCCTAGAAACGCTAAAATTACCAACATCATCCTTCAATTTTTTGAAATTTCTTATCAAAAAACTCATTTCTCGCTTTAAATTCTCACCAAAACGCTCCCACCTAAAACTAGCCAATTTTTTTAATTCCTCCAAAATTTTCTAATCTTCAACATAAGTTTCGATGCTGAAAAATTCCATAACATCACCAACCTTCAAATCATTAAAATTCAAAAGCCCTATACCACATTCATAGCCACTAGTAACCTCTTTAACATCATCTTTGAAACGTTTAAGCGACTTTATTTTTTCATCAGTAACCACCAAAACTCCATCGCGAAACAACCTAACAGCATTGCTTTTTGCAACTTTACCTCTAACAACATAACATCCAGCAACCGCTCCAATCCCCGAAATCTTATATACCTGCCGAATTTCAGCTTCACCAAACTCGACAATTTTGGTTTTTGGAGCTAACATTCCATTAATTGCCTTCTCAACCTCCGAAATCGCATCATATATCACACTATAGCGTCGCAAATCAACACCATTCGCTTCTGCCTCGCGTTTAGCAACCACATCAGGCCTAACATTAAACCCAACAACAATAGCATTTGACGCAACCGCCAGCATAATATCTGACTTGTTTATCGCTCCAACAGCCCCATGAATAACCTTAACCCTAACCTCATCATTCGTAAGTTTTTCAAAAGAACTCCGCAAAGCCTCAACCGAACCCTGAACATCCGCCTTAACTATTATGGCAATTTCCTTGCGTGCTCCATCTTCAATTTGATTAAATAAATTCTCAAGCGTAACCTTGTTGTAGGCTGCAAACTGCTCCTGTTTTTGCTTAAACTTTCGCTTCTCCACCAGTTCCTTCGCTAATTTCTCATCAGCAACAACATTAAACTCATCGCCAGCAAACGGAACCTCCGACAAACCAGTTATTTCAACAGGAGTTGAAGGCCCTGCAGTTTTAACCAACTTGCCCCTATCATTAAGCATAGTTCGAACATGACCAACAGAAGTTCCTGCAATTATGGAATCACCAATTTTTAAGGTTCCATTTTGAACCAAAAGCGTTGCAACAGGCCCCCTACCTTTGTCTAAATATGCTTCAATTACGGTTCCTTTAGCACACCTGTTTGCGTTAGCCTTAAGCCCCTTAACTTCAGCAACCAAATCTATCATTTCAAGCAACTGATTAATTCCTTCTCCAGTTTTTGCCGAAACAGGCACACAAATAACATCGCCGCCCCACTGCTCAGGAATCAAATCATAGACCATAAGCTCTTGCTTTATTTTTTCCACATCGGCCTGAGGCTTGTCAATTTTGTTTATGGCAACAATTATAGAAACCTCAGCCGCCTTTGCATGGTTTATTGCTTCGATTGTTTGCGGCATTATTCCATCGTCAGCAGCAACCACCAAAACAGCTATATCAGTCATGTTGGCGCCACGCATTCTCATTGAAGTGAAGGCTTCATGACCTGGTGTGTCAAGAAACGTCACACTAGCACCGGTTTTGATCTTAACCTTATATGCCCCAATATGCTGCGTGATTCCGCCCGCTTCCGATGAAGTAACATCTAAATTACATATTTTGTCAAGCAAACTAGTTTTTCCATGATCAACATGCCCCATAACCACAACAATCGGCTCGCGTGGTTGAAGATCTTGTTCATCATCTGCCTCATCATCTTTAAACAAACGCTCCTCTATGGTTAAATTAATTTCGCGTTCAACAACAGCGTCAAGCTCCGTAGCAACAACCGCTGCCGTATCATAATCAATAACATCGTTAATTCCAGCCATAACTCCAAGAGCCATAAGCTTTTTTACTAGCTGCGCAACATTGATTTTTAGCCTATATGCCAATTCACTAACAACAATTTCATCAGGTATGCTAACCTTCAGCTTCTGATTGCGCGCCTTTTCAAGCGCCAATTTTTGCATCTTTTGAACCTTAAAATCCCTCTTTTGAAGATTTTTTGCTGTCGCAGAAGCCTTTTTACCAAACTTTTGCTTCTTCAAAAAATTATCTTTAAATCGACTGCCGAGCGCCATGTTTTCATAACGTTCATTATATTTATCAAGATTAACCTGAGCAGTTTTTATGTCTACCAATCGCCTAGAATTTTTTTCCTGCTCAACACTCGTTTGATCATCGTCAATTTTTGGTGTCAGCTTAAGCGTTTTAGTGAGCTTAACCGAAACTTTTTTGGTTTTATCAAATTTGTTAGCCCTTACCTTGCTTTCTGAATTTTTACGGAAAGATTCTGTGGATTTTTCATCTTTTTTTGAATCAACCACAACAACCTTTTTTAACTCATCAGAAATTTTGTCCTCTTGCTTAAAATCAACCTTAAAATCAGCCTTAAAATCAAGATCAACCGAATCATTTAATTTGCGTTTTGATTTTTTAACAACCCTATCTTTAATATGTGAAAAATAACGATCAAAGCTTTCAACCTCATATTTCTTGGAATATATCTCTAATGCTAAATTAACAAGCTCCTCCACCAAACCCGACGTTGTTTTAAGCTTAACATCGCAAAACGGTTGCAACGTTTCAACCAATTCCTTTGCCGTTAAATTCAAATCCTTGGCTAAATCAAAAATCTTAATTTTTTTCACCATAAAAAAGCCACTCCATTGTTTAATAAGCTGTTAAAAATCAAAAAATACCCTTCCCATTTTAGCTTTCACACTTCCTTAAATTTTATGATATGCTCTAAAGCAGCATAAACCTCATCATCAACAAAACATCTAAAACTCTTTTCTAAACAATGCCTTTTCTTCAAAATTTTAAAACAATTTTCATTAAAACAAACATAGGCTCCCCTACCTTGAAATTTCTGAAAAAAATCTGGCTTTATAACAAACGATTCTCTTTTGACAACGTTTTTTATGTTATTTGCGCCAACTCTATTGCAAACCACCTCATCGGTAGCACACCTAACACCGCTAATTTTCTCGCAACAAATTTTTGCAACCCGAAGTAATGTTTTCTTATCAAATTTTTTCCTGCATGCAACACACTGCCGCGTAAGCTTAACTCTAACTTTCTCAACGGATCCTATGATTCATCTAACTCCTTCAAAAACTATTTTAAAATCTCAAAAACCAACAACTAAATTTTTAACGCATCTTCCAACATTCGATCAACCTCAAAATTATGAATATCTTCTTCCTCCATTAGCTCTTCCGCCGTTTTAACAACAACATCCGAATCAGAAACTTCACAACCATCACTAGTCAATTTCTCAAACTCAGCCTTCTTCTCTGCGATTTTTTCCTGAATTAATTCCTCACAATTCTGTTCGTCACTCGAAACTATGTCAATTTTGCAACCAGTCAAAAGTGCTGCAAGCTTCACATTAAGCCCCCTGCTTCCTATTGCAAGCGAAATCTGCGAAGGTTCAACAGCAACAAATGCTATATTTTCAGAAGCCAAATTTAAAACTTCAACTGCCAAAACCTTTGCAGGCAGTAATGCAAACTCCACAAATTTCCTCAAATCATCGCTATATCTTACTATATCTATTTTCTCACCATTAAGTTCATTAACAATTGCTCCTATTCGAGTTCCCTTATTTCCTATGCAACAACCAACCGGATCGAGATTAGGGTCACTAGTTGAAACCGCAATTTTGGTTCTAACCCCAGCCTCACGCGCAACTCTTTTAATTTCTATTTTACCATCTTCAATTTCCGGAACTTCAACCTCAAACAATTTTTTTACAAAATCAGAGTGCACACGCGACACCTTAAGCAAACATCCACTTCCACTAGAATCTAGATTAACAGCAAAAACCTTAACCATATCGCCAACTTTAAAATCATCACCCGGCAACTGACTATTTTTGAATAAAATAACCTCGCTACCATCGATTTTTAACACAACATTATCACACGACGAATCAACCAAATCAACCGGCGCCGTAATAAGAGTTCCAACTCTGTCTCCCATACGATCAACAATATTCTCTTTTTCCATATCGCGAATACCTTGAACTATTTGCTGCTTTGCCGCACCCGCCGCAAGCCGACCAATTTGCGAAGATTCAACCTCGATTTCGAGCATTTTCCCAATTTCTGCCTTCTTGGAAATTTTCAAAGCATCATCTAACAAAATTTCGTTTGCAAAATTTTTGACATTATCGACGACCATCTTAAAAAATGAAACCTTGAAAACATTATTTTCAACATCAATTATAACATTTATTTTGTCAACCCCAAAATATTGCTTTTTAACAGCAAGAACCATGGCGCTTTTTAGCTTTTCAATTAAAACACCTAAATCAACACCCTTTTCAGATGAAATTAGCTTCAGAGCAACAAAAAACTCCTTAATCTGCCTTGCCGTCATATTTTCCCACCTTCACTGCAAAAAATTCAAACATTACAATTACGTTAAAACACAAAATTAAAATAAACAATATTCTTCTTCATCTTTCAATTTTACGCTAGCACAATTAGACAATAGAACATCCATTACCTCATCATCAGTTTCAAGTTTAATTTTAGAATCTGCAAAACCTCGAAGAATTCCAACGAATTTTTTCTTGCCTTCAAATGACTTGAACAACTTGATGGAAATCAGCCTTCCATTTAGTTTTTCAAAATGTTTAGGCCTAACCAAACTGCGATTAACTCCAACCGACAAAACTTCTAGAAAATAACTCCTATCTATAGGGTCAATTTCATCAAGCTTTTTAGAAATTTCCTTCGACATAGACGCACAATCATCGAGATCAACAAAACCATTCTCTTTGTCAATGTATACTCGTAAAAATAAGTTCTTGCCTTCTTTTTCTAAGCAAACATTCCAAATGGCCAGACCCCTGCTTTCAGCAAGCGGCTGAGCCAAATCATATACAAAATCTGTAACCTTCATATTGCCTTTCCTAAAACTTTTTTTCGAAACACAAAAGACCAGATTTCTAAAACCTAGCCCCTGAAAAACTATCAAACCTCAACTCACCCGCTAAATTATAGCAAAGATATTAAAAATTGTCAAACAAAAACGAAAAAATTAATTAAATAAAAATTGACTTTTGCAACAAATTAAAATATACTTAAGTCGCGTTGGTCCTTCTAGTGGTTTGTTCATGTAAATAGATTTACACATGCGGCTATGGCGAAATTGGTAGACGCGCTAGATTCAGGTTCTAGTCGAGGCAACTCGTTGGAGGTTCAAGTCCTCTTAGCCGCACCAATTCTCAATCCATTCTTCCCGAATCATTCCCAGTGTTTTTATTACTCTTTACAAATTTTTCTGCCTGCTTCTTCACTGAATATTTTTTAAGTAGTCTCCTATTAAACTCAATGGGAAAACTAGAATTAGCCTTTAATTCATCAAAAAACTCCTTCATCTTCCCATCTGTCAGAATTCTACGTGCAAGATTCTCCTGAGTTGCAACATCGTCATCACTCAAATCAAAACGCTGAATTATGTGCCATGTGGCCGCATCCTCTTTCAAAGTTGCCACGCCGTTCGGTTCAATCTCACTAACGAGTTTCTTAATCCCTGGCTGAATATAATCACGAACAAATTCACTTTCATGAAGATAAGAAACATTAATTGGAATTTCGGTTTGCTTGGTTTGCTTTCCAAGCCCACTAAAATTTTCATTGTAACTAATACCAATCTCATCCAATGTTTTCTTTTCTTCTTTTATTTCTTCCATATATTTTTCAACCAACTCACGTGAAGTTTTAACTCCCTCTAATTTTTCAAGCTTCGACTCCCCACCAGAACCATCAGAACCACCCTGCTCCCTATAACCAGGATATGAATCATCTTTCATAACGCTAACTATCTTATATTTAGCAAAGTTGTTTCTAACAAAATCAGGAACCTCACCAGAAAAATCTCTCGGCTTTCCCGCTCCAAAAACTTCATCCAAAACAAAATTATTCTTTAAGATATCATTAATAGTAAACTCAAAAAGAGCTTTTTTGGAAACACCAATCTCAGACAAACACATCTTTTCTTCTAAATTGGCATAAGCCTCATCCCAATCTTCTTCATCAGGCAAGTTTTTCTCAACCATCAACCTAAACTTAAGGCTGTTTTCATAACCTTTTTCATCAAAATTTCTCCTAACAAGCAAAAACTTCTCAGCTGCATCCTTCACTTCATCGCTTACCCAATCAAATGTTTTCTTTGCTTCTGGGCCAATGCGACCTTGTTCAAGTTTTTTGTAGTCAATATTTTTATTATCAAAACCCATCTGACCGGAGCTCGCCAATTTCGAATTAGCCTCCATAAGCTTTCGATTCAACAGTATAACATATTCGCCTTCCGAAATTTTTTGGTTGCCGCAACGAACAACCCATCCACTTTCCGGCTTACGATAAAATCGACAAAAAACCAAAATCAAACCTAAAAGAGAACAAAGTAAAAAAAATCCAACCAACCTAGTAACATTAAAAAAATTTTTTGACATTAAAACATTCCCACCTTACTCTCGCTTTAAAACCTTTTTCAACTAAAATTTCAAGCATTCTTTTTTATATATCTATCAATCCATATGCAAGCTATGTCAAGTGCATCAAACAAACCCTTCCTAACACTTCGCTTAACCATAACATTTTGCAAATCAACAGCCGGATCAGTTAAAATAAGCTTGAGTTCCACTAAATCACTCACGCTAACACCCCTATAATCATAACTCGACTCAACAACCAGCATAGCAACAACATCCTGTGCCATACTGCCATAATATAAAACATTATCCTTACGAACCAAAGGCTTGCCTTTATAGGTTAAAAAACCATCATTTGCACCAGCAACACCACTTGCCACAAAATCACACCTCCAAAAAATAGATCTTTATAATGTTATATTATTATCAAAAATCACACGAACATTTTAAAACGCACACCACCTTAAACCACATTCACCTTTTAACATATCATGAACTTGAACATCTAACTACAAGAACAAAAAGAACAAAACTTAACATAAGCCACAACTTTTTAGCCTACTCAACATCAACAACCTCACCCATCGTGCCCATCGAACAACCTGACGCATTGGACTCATCGGTGTCTATGTGCATAGCAAGCCGGTAGGAATCCGAAACACGAACAACGACCTCGCCAAAAATCAAACATCTTCTGTTTGACAACACCTTAACCCAAACCTCCTGCCCGTTTTGCAAACCCAAACGACTAGCATCTTCTACGCTAGCATGAATATGACGCTTTGCAACAATCAAACCCCTATCAATTCTTAAACGCCGCCGCCCACAAGGCCCAACAAGCTCACAACCCGGCGTGTTTTCTAAATTGCCAGACTCACGAACAACACCTTCAACACCCAAAACTCGCGCATCAGTTGCCGAAACTTCAACCTGAACATAACCCCGAACAGGGCCTAAAACACTAACATTTTTTATAACATTTTTTGGGCCAACAATATCAACTCTCTCATTGCATGCAAACTGCCCTGGCTGCGACAAATCTTTCTTAACACTAAGCTCGTGGCCCTTGCCAAACAAAATCTCAACAGCCTGCTCAGTTAAATGAACATGCCGAGCCGAAACCTCGACAATGAACGAACTGTTCAATACAAAAACCTCCATCCAAAATTTAAAACTAAAAAAAACCGAAAACTTCAAAAACCCTAACCTAACTCAACCACATCAAATTTTATCGGCCCCTTCGAATCGATTATAGCTAAATTTTCTAACAATTGCAACCATAAAAAATCAGTTGTAACGATTCATGGCCTCTTCAATTTTTCCGCTCAAAATCAACTCAACCGCCTCACTCACATCACAATAGACCTTCTTCATTTTGGCTGCAGCATCAACATCAAATTTTGATAAAACCCAATCGGCCAAATCAAAACTTTCATGAGGTTTTTTGCCAACTCCAATCTTTACCCTAACAAAGTTTTCATCACCCACCAAGTCGATTATATTCCTGATACCATTTTGACCACCAGAACTTCCCCTTCGTCTA
>JAZUIR010000053.1:0-32812 GCA_045642305.1 Oscillospiraceae bacterium
GGGATTTTGGTGATGAAAAATTTGCTAACTTAATTGCCAAAAAGATTGCCATTGAAAGGCAAAAGGCGCCCATTCAAACCACAACAGAACTGGCCCAAATAGTTAAATTCGCTGTTCCTGCAAAATTTCGCCGCCAAAAAAACCCATGCAAAAAAACCTTTCAAGCCATTCGAATAGCAGTGAATAACGAAATAGCTGAACTACAGCAGGGCCTAGATGCGGCGTTTGAACTTTTAAAACCACAAGGTCGCTTGGTTATCATTAGCTTCCATTCGCTGGAAGACAAGCTAGTGAAGCACAATTTCTTAGAACTAAGCAAAGGTTGCATCTGCCCGCCAAAAACCCCATTTTGCATTTGCAACAACAAACCAAAAGCAAAAATTTTAAACAAAAAGCCACTGCTTCCAAATTATGATGAAATCGCGCAAAACCCCCGCTGCAAAAGCGCAAAACTACGTACTCTAGAAAAACTTTAGAAACATTGACAAAATAAATTCTGATTAGGAGGCCAAAAATTAATTGAAATCGAAAACCAATTTAGCCTACACAAAAACCAACCTACAGCACATCCAAAAAAACCGGTTCAACAAATCAAACCACATCGGCAGAATATATGCTAACAAATCAAAGATACATACTAAATCATATATATTTTCAATTTTAGCGGCAACCGCATTTTCATCATTTCTAATTTTCAATTTGGTTAAAAGCAACGAAATAACCATTCAGATTGATCAAACAAAAAAAATGATCAAAGCGCAAAACGATGAAAAAATTCGCCTTAAAGCCCAACTCAACCAAACAATGAACTCCCAAAAAGTTGAAGAATATGCCAGACAACAAGGCATGAAAAAACTAAACAACAACCAAATAACCTACATCTACTCCTCTCAAGGCAATTCAATCGAACTAAAAAACAACAACCAAAAAGCCGCTGAAAATTCAAATAATCTACTAAAATTTCTTTCCGAAAATTTTCAAAAAATGAAAAAATATTTTTCATAATTTCCCTTAATCACCAATAGAATATTAGGGTCAACATATAATTTCTTATATAAGAAACCTTAAAAATTTGAAAAAATTAACTTAAACGTCGTTTAACTAACTAAACTGATGGCCCGGTTATTGTGTCATTAGTTTGTTGTGGTTTAATTTTTTTGAATGTATAACCTTGGAGGGAAGTTTTGAATGGCTAAGGTTCCTGATCAAAAACTGAAATTCAAACTCAATGTTATCGTGGGTGGCTTCATAGCTTTAAGTTTTTTAGTTCTAACATTCAGAATAATTTACATAACCTGTTTTGCAAAAATCAACGGAATAAAATATAGTGACAAAGCATACAACCAACAATTGCGCGCCGAAAAAATAAAAGCTAGCCGCGGAACAATATATGATCGCAACATGATTCCTATAGCTCAAAATGCAACAGTGTGGACTGTGTCCGTTGCCCCTAATGAAATAAAAAACGAAAATGAACGCAAAAAAATAGTCGATAAACTACACAGCATTTTTCCCGACATCGAAAAAAAAGACATAAACAAAAAATGTGCTGCAAAAACAAAATATGAAATAATAAAGCGCAAGTGTGAAAAACCAGAACGCGACACCATATTAAATTTCATGAATAAAGAACAAATTAACAGCATCCACCTCACTGAAGATTCTAAACGCTACTATCCGTTCAACGAATTAGCTTCGCACACAATCGGCATTTGCGATATTGATGCAAAAGGCCTAACCGGCATAGAAAAATCCTACGACTCCGATTTAAAAGGCTCCGACGGAACAATAGTGAGCGTTCAAAACGGCAAAGGGCAACCCATGCCCTACAATTTCGAATCAATCGTTAAGGCAAGAGATGGCAATTCGCTTATCACCACACTAGACGTAAACGTTCAGCGCATTCTAGAAAAAAGCCTAAAATCAACATGCAATTTTAGGATGCCTCAAAATCGTGCCGCCGGAATAGTTATTGATGCAACCAACTACGACATTTTAGCCATGGCAACCTGGCCCGGGTTTGATTTAAATAATCCCTTTAAGCTGCCTTCGCTAAAAGAGTTCCCAAAACTCGAACAATTTTCAAAAACAGATGCACTAAACAGAAACTGGACAAACAAAGCAATTTCTGAGATACTAGAGCCAGGTTCAACTTTCAAGATTTTAACATGCGCTTCCGTACTAGAATCAGGTGTTATGAATTTAAATCAAACCTTCTACTGTTCTGGCGCCATAAAAGTTGGCCCCGAAAAAATCCGCTGCTGGGCCCACGCAAAAGGCGGCCACGGCCATGAAAATTTAGAAATGGCCATGGTTAATTCGTGCAACCCTGCCCTGGTCGAAATGGGAAGCGCCCTAGGAGCGCACAAATTCTGTCAATTCTTTAAGCTGTTTGGTTTAAACAAACCAACCGGAATAGACACAATAGGCGAAGCGAAACCATTATTCATTAACGAAAAAAATATGGGCCCAGTTGAGCTGGCTTCAGTGTCATTTGGCCAATCAAATTCACTAAATCCACTTCAAATGGCTAAACTATTCTGCGAAGTCATAACCGGCTATGATTATGGCAAACCGCATTTAGTTAACCGAGTAATTGATCAAAACGGCAACACAATTAAGTCCCATAAATCAGAAAAAGCAACGCAAATTCTATCTGAATCTACCATGCAAAAAATGCGCAAAATTTTAATTCATGTGGTTGATGGAGTCGATGGTAAAGGAACAAATGCAAGCGTTGCAGGCTACAAAATAGCCGGAAAATCGGGAACCGCTCAAAAACTCCAAGAAAAAAGCAAACTGCAGGAAGGTGAAAAGGAACGCTATGTTCCATCATATATTGCAGCAATCAACCTAGACAAACATCCAATCGTAATCATGGTTCTGATTGATTCACCAAAAGGTGAATATTATGCAAGCATGGTTGCTGCCCCTCTTGTAAGAGATATAGCCGAAAAACTGCTATCATATTACGGTATACCGCCAGACTATACTGATGCTGAACTAGAAAAATTATTTAAACAAACTCCAAAATGTGAAGGCATGTCGCTTGATGAAGCGCGTAATCAATTGCTAGAAAATGGGTTTTTAAATTTCGAATTTGTTGGAAACAACAACCAAATAGAACGCCAAATTCCCCCATGCGGAACCAAGGTTAATAAGAACACAAAGATAATGCTATATACCGAGGAAATTGGAGAACAAGATCAGGTAGTTGTTCCGAACATAGTGGGCCTAACGCAAAAACAAGCAAACAGCGTTTTGGCAAACAACAAGCTCAACCTAAACATTGTTAACAACCACGATAAAATCGGAACCGCAATTAGCCAAAGCCCCGAAGCCGGCACAACAGTGGTTAAGGGCGAAATTGTCAGCGCAAATTTTGTTGTGTTTGACCAATCGGAGTAAAATAAATTATTGCTGAAAAATATCTCAAAATTTGAAAGCGTTTAAAAAAATAAAATAAATTTAAAGGAGAACTACAATGTTATGAAACTAAGCAAACTTCTTGCAAACGTGCCACATAAAAAAAAATTTGATTGCGATCCCGAAATAGAATTAGTAACCTGCAATTCTACAAAGGTTAAAAAAAACTCACTGTTTGTCTGTCTAAAAGGAGTTAATTTTGATGGCCACAGATTTGCACAAAATGCATTAAACTCTGGAGCTGCTGCCATTTTGGTTGAAAAAAACTTAAACCTTCCAAATCAAATAATAGTTGAAAATAGTCACCTAGCATATGCGCAAATTTGTGGTAACTATTTTGATAATCCAGCAAAAAAACTAAAACTTGTCGGCATAACCGGCACAAATGGCAAAACCACAATAACCAAAATAGTTAAAACCCTTCTGCAAGATCAAAACAAAAAAGTAGGATTAATCGGCACAATTCAAAACGAAATAGGAACCGAAATTCAGCCAACCGAAAAAACAACTCCAACCCATTTTGAATTTCAAAAACTTATTAACACAATGGCAAAAAAAAAATGTGAATTCGTAGTGATGGAAGTTTCATCGCATGCACTCGACCAACACAGAACCGGCAACACCCAATTTGAAATTGGAGTTTTTTCTAATCTGTCACAAGATCATCTAGACTATCATAAAACCATGGAAACCTATTACAATGCAAAAAAGCGGCTTTTTAATAATTGCAAACGTTCATTGGTTTGCATAGACTGCCCCGCTGGAAGAAGGCTGGCTGCCGAACTTGAAGAACAAAACAAACAACCAACAACCTTTTCAATCAACAACAAAAACGCAAATTTTTTTGCCAGCAACATTCAACTAGAATCAAACAAAGTGATTTATTCATTAAACGGACCTAACTTAGAAAACGAAATAGTTGAATTTTCAACTCCAGGGCTTTTTTCGGTTCAAAATTCCATGGCAGCAATTGTTTGTTGCGTTCTACTTAAAGTTGACAAAAATTTGCTGTTTAAATCAATCAAAACTTGCAAACCCATAAAAGGTCGCAGCGAAGTTATTAAAACTAAACTTCCATTCACAATAATTTGCGACTATGCTCACACACCAGACGGTCTACAAAACATATTAAAATCAATTCAATCTTACTGCAAAGGCAAAATAATAGCCATGTTTGGATGCGGAGGCGACAGAGATGCCACAAAACGACCAATAATGGGCGAAATAGCGGCGAAAAATGCTGATTTTTTAATAATAACATCCGACAACCCAAGAACTGAAAACCCAGAAAAAATAGTCGATGAAATCGAAACCGGGGTTTTAAAAATGAAATCCACACCATATATTAAAATTATTGACCGCAAAAAAGCAATCGAATTCGCCCTAAAAAAAGCCAAACCCGGCGACGTTGTTCTGCTATCCGGGAAAGGACACGAGCCCTATCAAATCATTGGAACCAAAAAGCTGCCATTCAACGAACCCGAAATTGTTCAACAACTAGTTAGCAAAATTTTTTAAACGAATCTTCATTATTTCAGGAGGCTTAAATATGTTTGAAATAAGCGCCGATAAAATAGCAAGCTGCTTAACATATGGCACGCTAAAAAATTTCCACGCATCAGAAAAAATCAAAATTAAAAAAATCGCAACCAACCACAAAGAATGCACAAAAAATAGCGTTTTCGTTGCCATAAAAGGCCCAAATTTTGATGGTCACAAGTTCGCAAGGCTTGCAATCGAAAACGGAGCTGAGTTCGCAGTTGTTGAAGAAGAATTGCCCAAAATTGCTCAAATTGTGGTTAATAACTGCAAAAATGCCCTGCTAGATCTAGCTTCACTAAATCGACAGAATTTTTTTGGCCCAGTCATTGCAATAACCGGAAGCGCCGGCAAAACCACCACAAAAGACCTAACCGCTCTAGCTCTTTCTGGCAACGAAAACATTCTAAAAACCGAACAAAACCTAAACAACGAAATAGGCGTTTCACAAACCCTGCTAAACTTAAACTCTTTTCACAAAGCAGCCGTTGTTGAACTTGGCATGTCGCACAAAAACGAAATATCAACCCTAAGCCAAGCAACTAAACCAAACATTGCAATAATAACAACAATTGGAAGCGCGCATTTTAAAAATTTTAAAAACCACGATGAGATATTAAAAGCAAAACTTGAAATAATCGACGGACTGCAGCCAAATGGAACCCTAATTTTAAACGGCGACGACCCTAGATTAAACCAAGTAAACTTCAAAAACAAACTCATTTGCTCTGTTAATGATACAAATGCTGATTTCTTTGCTGACAAAATCACATCAAACAACAACCCAAACAACCCAATAACAAGTTTTAAGGTGCATTTCAATGGTAGATCCACAAAAATTGACCTGCCAACCTACGGAGTTCACAATGTTTCAAATGCGCTTTTGGCCTTTGCAGCAGCAACAATTTTGGGAATCGCTCCAGAAGAAATAGCACAAAACCTTACAAAATTCAAACCTGCAGGATATAGACAAAAAATTTTAAAATTAAACCACACAATAGTTATAGCCGATTGCTATAATGCAAACCCGCAAACCATGAAAGCATCGCTACTAGCCTTCTCAAACATGAACTGCACTGGCAAGAAAATTGCGGTTCTAGGTGATATGCTGGAACTAGGTTCTATTGCGAAACAAGCTCACGAAGAAATCGGAACTCTCATAAACACACTAAACATCGACCAAGTCGCATGCATCGGAGACTTGGCAGAAATCATTTCAAAAACAACAACAAAACCAGCAAACCATTTCAAAAGCGCAAATCAGCTCGTCGATTTTTTGAAACAACAAAAAAACAAATTTAAAATGTTTTTGTTTAAAGCAAGCCATGATATGAACCTAAAAACAATTATGGAACAAACATTTGAAAATGAAATCTCAAAACCTGTGTGATGTTAAACAAATTTGGTTTCTCTAAACCAATATAATAAAATCTTAATAAAAAAATAACAGTAAACTTCAAATATCAAATTCAAATGTAGTATAAAATTTTTAAACCTTAAAATTTTAAAAAAATTTGAATTTACAACACATTAAACAAATTTTCGCCCAAAAATTTAAGCTAAAATTATTAATAATAAAAAATTAGAAAATGAAAGGATTTTATTAAACACTATGAATCTTAATGCGAGTTTGCTAGCAATGATAGTTTCATTCGTTGCAACAACCCTAATAGGCGCCACAGTTTTGCCCATACTAAAAAAACTCAACATCGATCAAACAACCAAACGCATTGGCCCAACATGGCACAAATCAAAAGATGGTACTCCAACCATGGGCGGCATATTTTTGATGGCCGGAATTTTTTTAGGAATTGTTGCCGCATGCCTTCTTCTAAAATCAAATGAAAACATTTTCGATTTCGAACTGCTCGATTCTGTGCGCCTGTGGTCAGGTTTGTTCTGTGCTCTCGGATTTGGCCTTGTCGGGTTCATGGATGACTACATTAAAGTGGTTCGCAAAAACAACAACGGCTTATCACCCACACAAAAAACCGCATTATTACTAACAGTAACTCTAGCGTATTTTATAACAATGTCACTAAACGGCTGCCTTTCAACAATTGTTGATATCCCATTTTTTGGTCAGATTAATTTTGGAATATTCTACTACATAATTTCAATTTTGGGCATATATGGCATGGCAAACGCTGTTAATTTAACCGATGGAATCGACGGGCTAGCAAGCTCGGTCACTGCAGTTTACGCCATAGCATTCATGATTATTTCCAACATTTTGCTCTGTCAAAGCATGAATATTTTTGCATCTGCTCTCTGCGGAGGTTGTCTTGGTTTTTTAATATATAACTTTCACCCTGCAAAAGTTTTCATGGGTGACACCGGATCAATGTTTCTTGGCGGAGCAACAGTGGTCCTAGGTTTTGGCGTTGGGCAACCAGCATTGGTTATTTTGGTTGGCATAATATATATGGTAGAGCCGATTTCGGTTATTCTGCAAGTTATTAGCTTCAAACTAACCAAAAAAAGAATTTTTAAGATGAGCCCGATTCATCATCACTTCGAACTTAGCGGATGGAGTGAAGTTAAAATTGTTATTGTTTTTTCACTAATCACTGCTGTTGGCAGCTGCATCGCAATAACCTCACTGTTAAAATAACCAACCAGTAAACAAATAAAAATTTAAAGTTTGCTGAAATATTTAATAAAAAAGCAAAATTGTTCTAAAAAATTTAAAAGATGTTAAAATTATAATAATCTTAATTTTGGAGAATTTTAACATGAAAAAAAAGAATAAAAGTTTTTTTGCTTCATTAGCCGACCTGTTCAAACCATCGAACAACGTTAATGTGATTGGACGCTATGATCCCGTGTTTTTAATATTGATTCTCCTACTACTTTGTTTCGGGTTAGTCACACTATTTTCGGCAAGCTACGCCAACGCACTCTACTATCGCGGAAACAGCTTCCATCACATAAACCGCCAACTTATTAGAACAGTCATAGGGCTTGCTGGCATGTTCATAATCGCAAAATTAGAATATTATAAATATAAACCACTAGCTTTTTCAGGCTTCGTTTTAGGAGTGCTATTACTCATTGCAGTTTTATTTAGCAAACCCGACAAAAACGGAATTAGACGCTGGATATACATAGGCCCAATTCAATTCCAACCTTCAGAACTCGTAAAATTTGCGCTAATCGTTTTCTTAGCAACAATAATTTCAAACAACTACAAAAAAATGCACACGTTTCGCTACGGTGTTCTAAAGCCTGCAATAGCAGTGGCAATAATTGTTGCATTAATGCTAAAACAACCTCACCTTTCAGGAATAGTTTTGATGTGCTCAATAGCCGGAGTGATGCTTTTCGTGGGCGGAACTCAACCAAAATGGTTCATAATTTTATTTTTAATTGCCCTTACTGGTTTGCTCTACATGATGTTTTTTAAAGGCAACTATATGTCGAGTCGAGCCTACGGCTGGCTACATCCATTTTCTAGCCCTCTAGACAAAACCATGCAAACCGATCAAAGCCTTTTAGCAATCGGCTCCAGCGGCTTTTTCGGACTCGGGCTTGGTCAGTCAAGGCAGAAATTCATGTTCCTACCCGAAGTTCAAAATGACTTTATTTTTGCGGTAATCTGCGAAGAACTGGGCGTTATCGGCGCTGTCGCTCTAATGTTTTTGTTTTTATGTTTCTCCTACAAAGGATTTGAAATTGCAACCAAAACCTCCGACATATTTGGAACGCTTCTGTGCACAGGAATAGTAATTCAATTCGTTATGCAGGCAATTTTGAACATAGCAGTTGTTACGGCAACCGTTCCAAACACCGGAATTAGCCTGCCGTTTTTCAGCTATGGTGGAACTGCGCTAGTTGTTCAACTGTGGGAGCTTGGCGTTGTTCTTAACATTTCAGCACACGCTAACACACCAAAACTCTTAAAAATTAAATCAAAATCAAAATCAAAACTACAAACTGAAATAACTTAAAATTTTTGCTATAATCAAAAGAATGACTTAATCAAATAAAAACTTTTACAATAAAGCCTCCATGCTATTTTAATTTAAGGAGCCCAACCAAATGAACATTCTTTTCGTTGCAGGTGGAACCGCAGGCCACATCAACCCCGCAATAGCCATAGCCGACTACATTAAAAATAAACTAAAAAACGCAAACATAAAATTTGTTGGCAACAACACCGACGCCTTTAAAAAATTAATTCAAAAGGCAAACTATGATTTTATTCCCATTGAAGTTGCTGGACTACAACGAAAAATCAGCCTAAAAAATACTATTAAAAACTTCAACGCAATATATTTACTGGCAAAATCGCAATTTAAAGCACGTTCTATTTTAAAGCAGTTCAAACCAAACATAGTTATAGGAACCGGAGGATATACTTGTGCTGCCATTTTAATGCAGGCTCACAGAATGGGGATTAAAACAGCAATTCATGAACAAAACGCCTACCCCGGAATAACCAACAAGCTGCTCGCCAAAAAAGCCGACATAGTTTTTATAGCAGTTGAAGAAACCAAAAAGAAACTGCCAAAATGCAATTGTGTTGTTGTTGGCAACCCTATTCGACAAAACATTTTAAATATAACAAAAAAAGAAGCTCGCAGAATTTTAAACATGGACGATAATTTTTGCATACTATCATTCGGTGGAAGCCTGGGGGCGCTAAAAATAAACGAAATCGCGGCCGATTTAATGCAATGGCACTGCAAATTCAAAAAAATTAACCACATTCACGCCATGGGCAAAATAGGCTCAAAATATTTTCCACAAATGTTAGCACAAAGAAAAGTTTCTCCTGCAAACAACCCCCGCCTTTTGATTCGCAACTATATATATAATATGGATGTTTGCTTAGCCTGCTGCGACCTTGCAATATGCCGCGCGGGCGCATCAACCCTCGCAGAAATAGAAGCAACAGCCACTCCTTCAATTTTGATTCCGTCGCCAAATGTTAGCCACAACCACCAATTCCATAACGCTATGATACTACAAAACAAACAGGCCGCCATAGTAATTGAAGAAAAAAATTATAACAAAAAATTTCTAATAGACACGGTTAAAAAACTATTTGAAAACAGTGACACTCTGCAAAAGTTCAGCAACAATGCCCGCAAACTTGCCACAATAAACACCAAAGAACTAATTTTTGATCATATAATAAAACTCATAGATACAAAAACTAATTGAACCGTTTTGAATTAAAATTAAACCGATTCAACAGCAACCAACCCAAACAAATCAAAAATTCTAGTTATTTGCTTCAATTCACCTAAAATTTTTAGCGCGCATAAAATATGCTAGAAAAAATATTTTTATGCGGCGGAGGTGACCTAGTTGAAAAAACTAGTCGTTTATGGAGCAAAAAAACTCGTTGGAATGCAGAAGGTTCAGGGGTCAAAAAACGCGTGCCTACCAATAATTATAGCAACTCTTCTAACCGGTGGCGAAACTGTGCTCCATCAGTGCCCCATTCTTAGCGACAGCGTAGCATCATGCAAAATTTTGAACCATTTGGGTTGCTCCACAAAATTCGAACACCATGTTTTAATAACCAACTCAAAAAATTTTTGCAAAACAGAAATTCCTAATGAACTCATGATTAAAATGCGATCATCCATAATTTTTCTAGGCGCTATTCTAGCTCGTCACGGCAAAGCTATTGTTAGTTTCCCTGGCGGATGCAAAATCGGAAAACGCCCAATAAATTGGCATTTAAATGCGTTCAAACAAATGGGCACGAAAATAAAAATCGACGGCAACAAACTAATTTGCACGGTATACAAAAAAAAGTTAACTGGCGCCCACATAAAATTAAAATTCCCAAGCGTTGGCGCAACCGAAAACATTCTTTTAGCAGCAACCACAGCAAACGGAACAACAACAATAGAAAACGCAGCAATTGAACCAGAAATAATTGATTTATGCGTATTTCTGAAAAGATGCGGTGCAAAAATAAAAGGCGAAGGCACAAAAAAAATATGGATTGAAGGAGTAGAAAAGCTTCACCCCTGTCAACATAAAATTATGGCCGACAGAATAGTGGCAGCAACACTTTTATGCGCTACAGCAGCAACCAAAGGTGAAATTCTTCTTAGCTCCATAAACCCTTCTATTTTAAGTTCTGTTTTCCCAATTTTTAAAGCCATGAACTGCAAAACTCAATGTTTCAAAAATGGAATATTCTTCAAATCAGCAAAAACACTTAAAAGCAACCTTAAAATTAAAACCAAACCCTATCCCGGATTTCCGACCGACCTTCAACCTATTTTCATGGCTCTAGCCTGCACAGCAAAAGGAAAAACAACATTCGAAGAAACCATATTCGAAAACCGATTTAACCACGCAAAACAACTTCAAAAATTCGGCGCAAACATTGAAATAGTAAACCAAAAAACTGCAATTGTCTATGGCAAAACACGCCTTCATAAAGCCAATGTTTGCGCAACCGACCTACGCGGGGGAGCAGGAGCCCTAATTGCCGCACTAGCTGCTAATGGCAAATCTACCATTTCAAATATAGACTACATCGACCGCGGCTATGAGCAGATAGAAACTCAACTTCAAAATCTTGGCGCTGCAATTGATCGAGCATAGTAAAACCTAAAACCAAAACAACAGCAATAACACCAACCAAAACCGGTTGGTTGTTTTTTTTTAGAATAGATGTTAAAATAGGCTTTTAATAAAAACTACGCAAACCCTAATTAGAAGAGGATTTTTTATTATGGGCTACGGCAGATTAAATCACAGGCAAACCAAACTGCGTAATAAAGCACGATTCATAGACAAAAAACGCAGAATCAAAAACAAAAAACAAAAATATATGATATATTATATATTTTTTGCCATAGTTTTAATCAGCACAACATTAATTTTAAGCCTAACAGTTTTTTTTAAAATAGAACAAATAGAAATAGAAAACTTGTTGGGCAAGAAAAAACTAAACCAGGAAATTGCAACCTGCCTAAATGTGGAAAAAGGGGATAATTTAATTTTAGTTGATTCAAAAAAAATCATAAAACGCTTACTTAAAAAATTTCCAAACCTTGGCAATGTTGAAATAATAAAAAAATTCCCTAACCAACTAAAAATAGTTTGCGATTTTGAACCAGCTAAATTTCTGATTGAAAGCCTCGATGGAAAGTTTCTAGGGGTTTCCAGATCGGGCAGAATAGTTAAAAATTTTGTTGAACAACCAAATAATTTAAAAAACATGCTAACTATTTCAATCAAAACCAAAACGTTTAAACCGCCAAAACTCGGCGATTTCTTAAAAATCGCACAACAAGAACAACAAATCCTGAATCCTGTTCAAACCGCGTTAAAAAATTCCGGCCTAAACAACATAACAAAAATCGAAATAAAACCTAATCTAGAAATAATAATTACATACAACGACAAAATAGAAATTGAGATCGATAGCATTTCAAAAATCGACAAGATCACAAGCATGGCCGCAACAATAATAAACCAATATGTTGGTGCGAATGAAGAAGGAACCATCAAATTTTTCGAACACGACAAAACAATGCATTTCATCCCAAAATTTAACTACGTGTTAAAAACAAAAAACGACCATGATGGTGATGATGATGGTGACGACTACGACAAAAACCTTGAAGAAACCTTAAAAAAACCACACAACAACTCTGCCAACAACGACAACGACGACGACAATGAAACAACCGACTAAAACCCAATCTGATTTTAACACAACAACTAGCTCAATTGAATTGTTCACAATTCCATGCATCTAAACACATCTTATCCAAACCCAAATTTGCTTCAAATCCAAGCATCTGCTGCGCCTTCGTAGGGTCACAATAACACACAGCAACATCTCCTAACCGACGCTCATCAAACCGCCATGATATTTTCTTTCCAGTTACATTTTCAAAAGTTTTGACAACATCTAAAACTGAAATCCCTTTGCCCGTGCCCAAATTAAAAACCTCAAAACCACTAAAGCCTCTGCAAAACTTTAACGCATCAACATGCCCACGACTCAAATCACTAACATGAATATAATCTCTAATTCCAGTGCCATCATAAGTGTCATAATCGCTGCCAAAAATCTTCAAACAATCAAGTTTTTCACTCGCAACCTTAATAATATATGGCATCAAATTATTTGGTTTCTGCATTCGAGGCCGATCCCCCAAAAGACCGCTTTTGTGCGCTCCAATCGGATTAAAATAACGCAAACTAACAAAACTCAAATCTGAATTTGCTCTACTACAATCACGCAAAATTTTCTCAACAACAATCTTGGTTTCACCATAAGGATTAGTGCTTTCAACAATCATAGTTTCATTAAACGGGGCCTTGTTTTTGCTTCCATAAACCGTGGCAGACGAACTAAAAATTAAACGAAAACACCCAAACTCCGTCATAACCTTAAGCAAAGCAAGCACACTGCCAACATTTTCATGATAATATTTCACAGGAACCTTAACCGATTCACCAACAGCCTTCAACCCAGCAAAATGAATCACCGATTCTATAGCATGCTTTCTAAAAATCTTACGTAAACTGGTTTCATCGCAGCAATCAATTTCATAAAAACTAAAATTCGACCTAACTATTTTTTTTATATTCATTACAACATCAACCGAACTGTTAGCAAAATTATCAACAACAACAACCTGCTCACCCGATTTGATGAGTTCAACAACGGTGTTCGATCCGATATAACCTGCTCCTCCTGTGACCAAAACTGCCACGATTTAACCTCCCCTTATGATTAAAACCATAATCATATTAATCACATCACCAAGCAATCATAGATTTTACAACAAAAAGCCTGTTTTTTCAATCTTTTTAACCGAAAAATCACCTGATTCATCAAAATTAGAATTATAATAAGGGTCGCCCTTTTCAAGCACATCAGCCCATTTTTCAAGCATATAGGCCTTATCCGTTTCAAACCTAGCAATTGTTCCTGCGTCTTTTTGCCTAGTTTCATTTTTAGCAGAAAGCTGCGCGTGCTGCAACTCAACATATGGATTATAGACAACTAAAAAACCCTTACTTCGAAACCTCAAACACAAATCAACATCGCTAAAATAGCCTGCCAAAACCTCATTAAACCCATCAACTTCTTCAAAAGATTTTCGGCCAACCATCATGCAAGCACCGCTCACCGCGCTCAAATTCTGAACAAAACTTGCCCTACACATATAACCTCCTTCGCCGCTTGACAAAAACCTGAACGCATCCACAACAACCTTTTTTTTGCTAAGAAAGAAACCACCACCTTGAATAACATCATTAGAATCAATCAAAGATACCCCAACCGCGCCAACGTCTTCACGTTGAGCAAACATCAACATTTGCTGCAACCAATCGGAAGTTGTAATCCTAACATCACTATGCATAAACACAAAATAATCACCATCAGCAACACTGGCGCCAAAATTATTCATTGCCGACAGATTAAATTCACCATTCATTCCATCAAATTCAACCAACCTAAACTTTGAACTAGTTTTTTTCAAAATTTCATAATAGTCAAAAGTCTGCTCATCGCTTGAGTTGTCAACAACAACAATTTCAAAATTTTCATAGGTTGAAGAATTCAAAATCGAATCAATGCAAACTTTCAGGCTAGCAATCGAATTTTTGTTCGCAATAATAATCGATATCTTAGGGCAACCCTTCAAATCATAAATCACACGATATGTTGAAGGATAGCGCGAATCAAAAACCTTACCACGAAGCCCTACCCGCTTCAAATGTTCCGATAAAGCCCTTTTTGCCGACTCCAAGCAATAAGGTTTATTTATCAAATCCTGCGCAACCGAAAGACTGTGTGATCGCCAATAATATAGAACTTTAGGAATATGAACAACCTTTTTTGCCTTCTCAACCAACCGTAAAATTATATCATAGTCTTGACTACCATCAAAATTACTTGAAAAACCCCCAACCTGCTTTAGCAGCCCAGCCGAAAAAACACTTAAATGACAAATATAATTGTTTGAACACAAAGCATCAGGTGAATAATCAGGCTTAAAATGAATAAACTTAACATTTTCCAACTTTTTTTCAAATGTCATTTCATCAGTATATACAAAATCAGCACCAAATTTTTCAACAGCACTCATACATTCAAACAACGCCGTCGGGCTCAACAAGTCATCATGATCTAAAAGAGCAACAAAACTTCCGGTTGCCATCTTCAAAGCAGCATTTGTGTTTTGTGCGATTCCAAGGTTTTCATCAAGTTTTAGGTATTTAATCTTCGGATTCTTACGAACATACGATTCACAAAGACTTCTAACCTGAAAATGAAGCGCATCACTCCCATCAGCAAGGCATAGCTGCCAAAAACTATAGGTTTGCATATTAACTGAATCAATCAGCTCCTTTAAGAACTTAATCGGAGTGTTATATAGCGGCACAACAATCGAAACAACATGATTTGCCTTAAACCGCTTGCCACGCTGCCACTGCAAAACCTCATAGGTTGGCTGAATTTTTTCAAAATAAGAAACATAATCGCTATGCGAACTGCCCGACAATTTTCGACGCCTAACCTTATTCCATGTTGTTCTAAAACCAAACTTGAAAATAGAGCCCATTCCTTTAATCAAAAGCCCAAACAAATGAAAAATGCTCTTTATTGCAAACTTAAAACCATCTAAACAAAATCGTAACGGCTTTGTAAGCTTCCAAAAAGATGATTCAATTATGGCTCTACACTTTTCATCGGTTGCACGCAAAACATTCAATTCGATTAAAGCATCTTCATAATCTTGCTTTAAAGCAACGTAACTATGACTAATATACTTTAAATTAACAAAATTTTTGCAATAATTTAAAGCTTTTATGTTTAATTTTTCATTCAAACAACTAAGCCGAACCCGCTCACCTTTAAGCTTTTCAATTCGCTGTTCATAGGCACAAATTGCATCATAACTTTGAACTTTTTTTGAAAACAAACAAAAATCAAACAAGCCACTTCTGAAAAACGAAAAATCACTTCTAAACATTTCATTTTGAGCAAAAAAACCAACCATTCTGCCAAAGTTAATTTCTCCGTAATCAACAACCTTTTGCCCAAATTGCTTTTTCGCCGAAAAACCAACCACAACGCTGTTTGAAAACGCACAAAGCCTTCCAACCACTGCCTCAACTTCATCGGCATAAAATCTATTCAAAACCCCTCCGCAAACAACCAAATCAAAGCTTTTTTGCAGCTGTTTAGGGAAACCATCCAAATCCATAAACTCACACTCAAAACAAAAAGGCCGCGCCTTGGCAACAACTTCATCAATCAATCGCCTTGATGAATCTATGCCAAAAGCTTCAATCCCTCGACTTCGTAGAGCATCTACCAAAACCCCTTTGCCACATCCAACATGTAAAACAGTGGTAGGCTTTAATTCATCAACTAAATTTTTCGCAAACAAACTGCAAAATTCTTTAAACCCTTCAAGTTCTTCAACACAAAAATATTTGCCTTTTGCCCCATCAGAATATAATTTTTCACCCATTAAAAATTCCTCCAAAAATCAGCTATTCCTATAGACTTTGCACACTTCTTCAACATTTCCTATCATTTTTATTTTGCCATTTTCTAGCCAAACAACATGCTTGCACATACTTTCAATTTGTTCTATATTATGCGACACTAAAATAACCGTAGTGTTGTTAACCATCATATTTTCAATTCGCTGTGTACATTTTTTCTGAAAATGAAAATCACCCACCGCTAGAATTTCATCAACTATTAATATGTCTGGCTGAACAACCGTTGCAACAGCAAAAGCAACCCTGGCAACCATTCCCGAAGAATAGTTCTTCATTGGAACGTCTAAAAAATCCGTCATTTCTGAAAATTCAACTATTTCATCGAACTTATCATCAATAAACTTTTTAGAATATCCCAAAACCGCCCCATTTAAATATATGTTCTCACGCGCAGTTAATTCCATATCAAAACCGGCTCCCAGTTCAATTAATGGCGCTATAGTTCCAAAAGTTTGAACAACACCATCGGTTGGCTTCAAAATTCCTGAAATTATTTTAAGCATAGTGCTCTTTCCGCTGCCATTTAGGCCTACTATGCCAAAAACATCGCCCTTAGCAATTTCTAAGCTTACGTTATCTAGCGCAGTATATTTTTTAAAAAACAGCTGCCTCTTTGCTATTTTAATGAAATATTCCTTAAAAGAATTAAGCTTTTCAGTGCTCATATTAAAACACATAGAAACATTGCTAAGCTTTACAGCAATCTGCTCATCAAATTCTTCCATTCAACCAACCGCCTCCCGTTAACATGTTCAAATTCAACCATCAACAAAACAAACCTGCTGTTTCAACTAAATTTCTCAAAATATCTACCACCTAAAAATTAATTAATGCTCAAACTAACATACCACAACAATCATCAAGCACATTATTAAAAATATAACTTTACCTGCAAAACAAAATAAAAAGCTTAAAACATTCAACCTCCCACGTTCAATAAAAACCCTAATTAACAGTTCAACAACTAAACCCTTAAAATAAATCTGTCTTGCATACGTTTAAAAACAAAAACCCCGAACACAAGAGTAAAAAAACAAACCCCAATGTTTATTAAAAAATGATTAACCGACGGCAACTGCCCCAAAACCAAAACCTGCCTGAAATCATCAATGAAATAATAAAGCGGATTCAGCCTCACAACAGTTCCTATACCATAATTGTTGTCTAAAATTTTAATTGGGTATATGAGCGGAGTTAAATAGAACCAAACAGTCATCAAAACACTCCAAATGTGAATAATATCTCTGAAAAAAACCGCCAACGACGCCAAAACCAAACTTAATCCAACGGAAAACAAAAAAGTAAACATCATAGGCACAAAAATAAAAAAAATAGTTAAATGAAAACTAACTTCACCCTTTAACACATAATATATGAACACTAAAAAAACAGCAACAGTCGAAAACACAGCATTCAAAAACGCAAAAGCACATCTTTCAATCGGGAAAATATATTTTGGAATATATACTTTCTGTAAAAGTAATGAATTCGATATAATGGAAGTCATCGCGCCTGTTGTTGCCTCATTAAAAAAATTAAAAATAGTTGCACCTGCGATATAAAAAACCGAAAAAGGCATTCCCACCGGCTGCATCCTAAGCAAAACAGTAAACACAGAAGTTAGAACCATCATAAGAAGCAGCGGATTCAGCATACTCCACAACACACCTAAAATCGACCTGCGATATTTTAATTTAAAATCCTTAGAAGTTAACAAAAACAACAACGGCATATATTTAAAAAAATTTTGAATATGCTTTCTTATCAAATTAAATTGGCCCCCAAATTAAAAATTAAAATTAAAATTTTGCTGCATCAATTCTGTAAGGCACGGAGCGTTCTTGTCCTTATCAGAAAGCAAAACAACACCATTTTTTAACGGCCAGTCCACCGCAATTTCAGGGTCATTCCAAAGGCAGCTTCCTTCATCATTCGGATGATAAAAATCCGTAACCATATATTCAAACTTGGCCTTTTCGCTTAAAACATAGAACCCATGAGCAAACCCCGGAGGAACAAAAAACTCCAAAAAATTGCTATCACTTAAAACAACACCAAACCACTTCCCAAAAGTTTTTGAACCTCGCCTAAAATCAACCGCAACATCAAAAACTTCGCCCATTGTGCATCTAACAAGTTTGCCTTGTGGAAATTTTTTTTGAAAATGAAGCCCGCGTAAAACTCCACCCGACGACATAGACTCATTAGTTTGAACAAATTTCATGTTTAAACCCGCTTGCTCAAAATCTTTTCTGTTGTAGGCTTCAAAAAAATAACCACGTTCATCAATAAACGGCTCAATTTTTATAACAAACAAACCTTCAATTTTGGTTTCTTCAAAAACAAACCTGCCCAATTTTGCTAACCTCCATTCAATTAACCCTAAACCTTTCCATAGTGATCACTATAATAACTTTGATAGACCCCAGAAACAACATTTTTAAGCCACCTCTTATTACTAGCAAACCAATTAATTGTGGCTTCTATTCCTTCTTCAAAGCTAACTTTTGGCCTGAACCCTAGCTCGCTTTCAATTTTGCTTGCATCTATAGCATAACGTCTATCATGCCCCTTTCGATCAGCCACATGAACTATTCTACTTCTGATTCCGTCGCTTTTCAACTCAGAACAAATATTCAAAATGGTTTGCACAAGCTCTAGGTTTGTTTTTTCGTTATGCCCGCCGATATTATAAACCTCACCTTCTCTGCCATTTTGCAAAACCAAATCAATCGCCGCACAATGATCTGAAACATATAACCAATCACGAATATTTAATCCATCACCATAAACAGGCAAATTTTTTTCATTAAATATGTTATTTATCATTAATGGAACAAGCTTTTCCGGAAACTGAAACGGGCCATAATTGTTAGAACATCGAGTAATATTAACCGGCATTTTATAGGTACTATAATATGACAACACAATCAAATCAGCCGACGCCTTAGATGCAGAATAAGGACTGCGCGGACCGAGCTTTGTGGTTTCACTAAAATAACCCTGAGAACCCAACGAACCGTAGACCTCATCGGTTGAAATTTGCACAAATCGAACCCCTTTGCGATAGACATCAGACAAATCATTTTCAACCCAAGCTTTTCTTGCAGCATTTAAAAGAGCTGCTGTGCCTAAAACATTGGTTTGCACAAAAACTTCTGGGTTTTTTATGCTCCTATCAACATGACTCTCCGCTGCAAAATTAACAACATAGTCTATTTCATTATGTGAAAAAATTTGAGAAAGCTTTGCCGAATCACAGATATCACCTTCAACAAATTCATAGTTTGAATTATTTTCAACCGACTGTAAATTTTCTAAATTACCTGCATAGGTTAACTTGTCTAAATTTATGATTTTCACGTCGTCATACTTTTGCAACATATATATTACAAAATTCGAACCAATAAACCCGGCTCCTCCAGTGACTAAATAGGTTTTCATAATCGTTCCTCTCTGTTATAACCAATTTTGAATATACTTTAAGTTAAATCATACGCTTCACAATAAACTTCAAGCGCCTGCTTCCAATGCCTGAAGCTATCGCCAATCGTGAGCTTAAACATCAAATTCTCCATCACCGAAAACTTCGGCCTTTTTGCAGGCCTTTCAAAATCAGCCGAACAACACGACTCAACAACGGCGTCTATTTTAAAAAAATGAACAATTTCCGAGGCAAACTCATGCCACGAGCAGCTCCCATTCCCGCTTCCATGAAAAATTCCATACTGCTCGGTCGACATTAAACCACACACTGCAAACACCAAATCCTCAACATTAGTTGGACTGCCAAACTGATCAGCCACAACCTTAATCCTCCCGTTTTTTTTAGCAAGCCGTGCAATAGTTTTAACAAAATTTTTGCCATTTCTTCCATATAGCCACGCCGTTCTAACAACAAACCATCTGCTACAAAAACTCTGAACATATTTTTCACCAAGCGCCTTCGATTTCCCATAAATCGTTTGCGGATTCAAAACATCACCTTCAACATATGGCCTTTGTGCCATGCCGTCAAAAACATAGTCGGTTGAAATTTGAACCAACTTCGAACCAACTCTTTCACAAGCCATAGCCAAATTGCGCGCCCCAACAGCATTAACCTCAAAAGCAGTCTCAATTTTGGTTTCACACGCATCTACATCGGTGAATGCCGCACAATTAACAACGCAAAACGGCCTTGTTTGATCAACAACTTCAAAAACTCGATCTTGATCACAAATATCAAGATCGCTTAAATTTAACGCTAAAACATCGCATCCTTCAAGCCATTTCGGCACTCGTCCTAAACTGCTTTTGCCACAACTCAAAACCCTGCAAAACTCCGACCCCAGCTGACCACCTGCCCCAACAACCACAATCTTCACACTTGCCAATTTAATCTCCACCTCCACATGATATAAAAATGAATTTGCAATATATCTCAATCACTTCATCTTTAATTTTCACTGCAAATTTTTAACAAATAAGCTCCATAATCGGTTTTTTTCATGAAACTTGCAAGCTTTAAAAGCTGCCCTTTGTCGATAAACCCATTTTTGAACGCGATTTCTTCTAGGCAACCAACAACAACCCCTTGCTTGGTTTGAACAGCTTCAACAAAATTCGCTGCCCGCAACATTTCCTTGTGGGTTCCTGTGTCAAACCAGAACAAATCACGTCCAAATAACTCAACCTTCAACCTCTTATTGTTTAAATAAACCTCATTCACCGAAGTTATTTCAAATTCACCCCTGCCAGAAACAGAAACACTTTTTGCAATTTCAACAACCTCATTATCATAAAAATAAAGACCGGGAACTGCATAGTTTGAACTCGGTCTTTTTGGTTTTTCTTCTATTGAAATTAATGCTCCTCTTTTGTCGAAATTTAATACACCAAAATCACATGGATTCGAAACACCACACCCAAAAATCGTTGCACCATCAAGATTTTGACAAACCTTGCCCAACAAATCTTCAAAACAGCATCCATAAAATATATTATCACCAAGCACCAAACAAACATCATCATCTTTGATAAAATCTTCTCCCAAAACAAAGGCCTGAGCCAATCCTTTTGGCTCTTTCTGAATCATATAACTAAAATTAACCCCAAACTGACTGCCATCTTTAAACAAATTTCTAAAAGTTTCTATATCTCGCGGAGTAGATATTATCAAAATATCGGTTATCTTAGCCATAAACAAAACCGACATTGGATAATATATCATAGGTTTATCATATATTGTAAGTATCTGCTTGGAACACGCAAGCGTCGAAGGATATAGCCTCGTTCCAAGCCCGCCGGCCAAAACTATGCCTTTCATATTTTAAACCAACCTCCACAACCCAATTATCCCAATTAATTAGATTAAATATATATAAATTGCCAAATTCTTCGCAAAAGACCGTGTTTGAAAAAACCACCCAAAATTAACTTTTTTATTCGAGCAAATTTATTCCCAGTTTCAATCGAACAATAGTCATGCAAAACTTTTTTTTGACTAACACTCAAAAACCTGCGATATACTTTCAAAAAAGCCCTGCTTTGAACAAAAGTTAAATTCAAAAAACTTTTTATCTTTTTTCTTGAAACAACCTTCTTAAACAAAAAAAACAAACTAAAAAACCAAAACCTTAAAACTCCAAAACCTCCTTTAGGTTCAATCTGAAAAAAACCAACAACCTTTGCCCCGATTTCGTTGCCTGAATGCTGCCTATATAACACCATAGGCTCATCTAAAAACTGCACCCTTCCAAAAGCACTAGCCACAATAGCAAGCCACCAATCATGCATTATAGCTTCATGTGGAACAAAACCACCAATTTTAATGAGCGCCCTGTTTGCCATCATGCTGCAACCAGTGACACAATTTTGCACAATAATCTGTTTCATGCTATTCGCGCTATAATTTAATTTTTGCGCTCTAACCATCGAAGAACATAGAACACTCAAGTTCTCATCAACAATCATCAAATCGGTGTGAACCAAAATCGGAACATCACCAAAACTTGCTTCAACCTGTTTAAGCGCATTCAAACTCTTTTCCAGTTTTGTTGGAACCCAAACATCATCCTGATCACAAAACGCAACATATTCTGCCTTTGACAACCTCATTAACTTCGAAAAATTACCGACAGCACCACGAATTTTTGACCCCTGCAACCCGTAATCATTCAAGTGAATTTCAATCCTACCAGGATTGCAACGCTCAAATTCACGCAAAATCGCAACCGTTTCATCAGTTGATCCGTCGTCACTAGCAATAATCTTCCAACTAGAACAAGTTTGATCTTTAAGCGATTGCAATTGCTGCCGCAAAAATTTCTCACCATTAAAAGTCGCCAGCAAAATTTCGACCATGCCAAGCCTTACCCTCTAACAAAACATATTTCAGTTAAAACCTATCTTAACCTTAAAAATCACTAAATATCACACTAAGTAAATTAACAACTTCCATAACCTTCCTAAACCTACAACCTATGCTGGCTAATCGTTCTTTACGCCATTAATTTAAGAATCACAAAACGACTTCATAGCAAACTTTTACAATCATCTGCTGCTAAAGTTTTCGAAAACCTCACCAAAACTTCCTGCAATCATCAATTAATTTCAAACAACAATCGTTCAAACAAAACAAATTTTCATATTTATAATCACATTCCAACTAACCGAATAAATTTCGTCGCAGCCTTCTGCTAAACACGCCAAACTTTGCAAAAAAACACTTAAATCGAATAGCGAACTTAACCAAAATTTCTGTTACAACACCATATTTTTTCTTATAATGCTTATCATAAAAAATTTCCATGCTATCATAAAAATGCCTAACCACAGCAACACTACCTCTACCACTGCTGTTTTTTAGATGAGTAAAATACGTTCTACCGAAATATATGTTTCTGAAACCTTCACACTTCAAACGATAACACAAATCAACATCCTCGCCATATAAGAAAAACGTTTCATCAAAACCGCCAACACGATCAAAAACGCTCTTTTTTATCATCATGAAAGCCCCTGAAACGCAATCAACCTCTGCCACACTCTTCTCATCAACAAAAGTTTGCTGATAGGCCCCAAACCTGCGTGATTTTCTAAAAATTCTGCTCAACCCTGAAAAATAATACAGCGAAGCCATCGGAGTCGGAAACCCTCGCTTGCAACCAAAATCAAGCTCACCACTTGGTAACAACTGCCTAATTCCAAGAACACCAACATTTTTATGGCAAGAAAAATAACTAAAAGCCTGGTCGACACTTCCATCATAAACAATCGAATCAGAATTTAAAAACAACAAACAATCACTAATTGCTTTCTTTGCCCCAAAATTACTGGCATTAGCAAAACCTTTATTTTCATTCAACCAAAAAACCCTGACCCGTTCATCATCACAACTAAATCGCAAACCGCCAGATTTAGAATTATCAACCACAATAATTTCATATTTTAAGGTTTTCACCGTGTCAAAAATCGATTTAACCAAACCACTAACAAGTTCACAAGTTCCATAATTAACAACCACTATTGTTAAATCCAAAACTTAAAATTCTCCAACTAAAATATTACAACTGCGCCCTGCCAACAAAACCTTAATCTAACTCAAAACTAACCGGACCAACCCACCACAGACTGCCTCAGTCGCCGCTAAACAAAAAAAACCTGGCGCCACAAACTTTAAACCAATTTAACAATCGCCATCAGAGCCGCATCGCCCCTACGCACGCCAGTTTTAACTATGCTGACACAACCACCATGTTTGCCTTCATATTTTGGAACAATTTCATCAAACAATTTCTTAACAACATCTTCCTTAGTGACATACGCCAAGGCTTGACGTTTAGAACTCAAATCGTTGTTTCTTCCAACAGTTATCATCTTCTCTGCAGCGCTTTTAACCTCTTTTGCTCTGGTTAGCGTAGTTTTTAACTTCCCATTTTCAAACAAAAAAGTAACCATAGACCTGAGCATAGCTCTCCTGCTTGCAGTTGGTCGCCCCAATTTTCTTTTTTTTGCCAAATTTGCTCACCTCACAAACTTTTTCTAATTTATTCTACTTAACCCTTTCCTCATCGCCACGCTTTAAACTATAACCCAAACTCTCAAGTTTTTCAATAACCTCGTCTAAAGATTTTTTGCCTAAATTACGAACCTTAACTATGTTCTCTTCACCAAATTCAATCAAATCTTCAAGCGTGTTTATACCGGCACGTTTCAAACAATTAAACGACCTCACCGAAAGCTCCAATTCCTCAATTGTCATTTCAAGCGCTTTTTGTTTAACCTCACTAGCCTTATCAACCATTATGTTGTCGCTATAATCCTGACTCGACAAATCAACAAACAAATTCAAATGTTCCATAAAAATCTTAGAAGCCAACGACACAGCATTCTTCGCTGATATTACGCCATTAGTCCACACTTCTAAGGTTAACTGATCAAAATCGGTGACCTGCCCAACTCGAGTGTTGTCAACAAAATAGTTAACCTTCTTAACCGGCGTATATATACTATCAATTGGAATAGCTCCTATTTCATTAAGAATGCCAAGCTTGTTTCGTTCCGCATTCACATAGCCCCTGCCACTGTCGAGAACCAACTCCATTTTAAGCTTTGCCGATTTTGCAAGTGTTGCTATATGCATGTCTGGATTTAAAATTTCAACCTCCGAATCAGCTTCAATATCACCTGCAGTGACCTCGCCTTCACCTTCAGCGTTAATATATAAAAGCTTTTTAGAATTCCCGTTTATTCGTGCTGCCAAACCTTTAATGTTCAAAATAATTTCAGTAACATCTTCCTTAACGCCTTCAATTGTTGTGAACTCGTGTTGAGCTCCTTCAACCTTAACCGAAGTGACTGCAACCCCTGGAAGCGACGAAAGCAAAATTCTTCGCAACGAATTGCCCAAAGTTATTCCAAAACCACGCTCCAAAGGTTCAAGCACCACTTTACAGTAAGTTCCATCAGGATTTGTGCTAGCAACATCTAACTTTGGTCTTTTAATCTCTAACATTTAACCCCTCCTGCGAACATCATAAACCAACTCGAACTATTTAGAATAGAGCTCAACAATCAAATGCTCAGCAACTTCCAAGCCAACCTCTTCCCTGTTGCACAAACGCTCAACCGAAATAGTGAAGTTAGCTCTATCAACACTTAGCCACATGGGAACGGGCTTAGCTTCAAACTTCTCCAAAATATCTTTAAACTTAGGCGACTTCCTGCTTTTTTCCTTCAACTGAACAACATCACCTGGGCTCAAAATCATAGAAGCTATATTAGCCTTCTTGCCGTTCAAAGTGAAATGATTATGGAGCACTAACTGCTTTGCTTCAGCTCTTGAAGACGCAAAACCCGCGCTATATACAACATTGTCAAGCCTAGATTCCAAAATCTTCAACAAGTTTTCACCGGTCATTCCTGGTTGACGTTCAGCCTTGTCATAATATCTTAAAAACTGCTTCTCCAAAACGCCATAATAGCGTTTAACAACCTGCTTTGCTCGCAACTGAATTCCATATTCCGAAATCTTCTTGCGACCCTGCCCGTGTTGACCAGGAGCATAACCCCTAAGCACAATTGAACATTTGTCTTGATTATAACAACGCGTGCCCTTCAAAAACAATCTTTTATTCTCTCTTCTGCAAAGCCGGCAAACAGCCTCTGTATATCTTGCCATATTTAATTTACAACCTCCATCGTTTTCAAAATACTCTACACCCTTCTACGTTTTGGCGGCCTGCATCCATTATGTGGAATAGGTGTAACGTCTTTAATTAAACTCAACTCCAAACCAGCCATCTGCAATGCTCGAATAGCAGCCTCTCGACCAGAACCCGGCCCCTTCACCAAAACTCCAACAGTTTTCACACCATGCTCCATAGCACGCTTTGCCGCCTGCTCTGCCGTGATTTGAGCGGCATAGGGAGTAGATTTTCTGCTACCCTTAAAACCCAATCCACCCGCTGAAGCCCATGAAATACAATTTCCTTGCTTATCAGTGACATTCACTATGGTGTTATTAAACGTTGCTTGAATATGAACTATCCCACTTTGAATATTCTTGCGTTCCCTTCTTCGGCGCACAATCTTTGCCATATATTAAATTACCTCCAACAAATTTTTTGCTCTATTTTTTGCCTGCTATAATCTTACGCGGCCCTTTTCTGGTTCTGGCATTGGTTTTGGTTTTTTGCCCTCTAACCGGCAGATTTATGATATGGCGCCGCCCTCTATAACATTTAATATCTTTCAATCGCTTTATGCTAAGTCCAATTTGCCTTCTCAAACTGCCTTCAACGCTCAAATTTTTGTCAATATATCCACGAATTTTTACTGCATCAGATTCAGTTAAATTTTCACAGCGCACATCAGGATCAACCCCTGTTGCCTCAATAATCTTTTTTGCCGTACTGTGTCCTATTCCAAAAATATAGGTTAAACCAACCTCAATCCGCTTATTGCGCGGCAAATCCACTCCTGCTATTCTTGCCATTTTGCTAATAACCTCCTAAAAATTTTTAAAACTAACCCTGCCTCTGCTTATGCTTAGGATTCTCACAAATAACCATAACCCTGCCTCTGCGTCTAATAATTTTACACTTTTCACAAAACGGTTTCACCGACGGCCTAACCTTCATTTTCTTCCTCCATTTTAATTCAAAAATTTTAAATATTTTTTTAATCTACTTAAAACGCCATACTATTCTACCTCTAGTCAAATCATACGGCGACATCTCAACTGTGACCCTATCACCAACCAAAATTCGGATATAATGCATTCTAAGCCTGCCTGAAATGTGCGCCAGAATAATATGACCGTTTTTTAGCTCAACCCTAAACTGGGTGCCTTGTAAAGCCTCAACAACCTTTCCTTCAACCTCAATGACATCATCCTTTGCCATACAAACCTCCAAAAATTACTATATGTTGCCATCATAATTATAGTCGCGCAAAAATGCCCGCAATGATTTATTTGTTTTAACCTCACTCAAATTAACCTTTTTTTTCGTTATACTCACATGAACAAAATTTTTTCGCTTTGGTTTTTCCAACCTTCGCAACTTTCCATCGGCAATGTAAACCGATTTATTCTCAACATTAACAACAACATAAAACCTGCCTGCATCACGACCTGCCATCGACTTAACAACCATTCCAGCTACTATCTCCATACTATTGCATTTCCTCAGATTTTTCACAACTTAGTCAAAATTTCAGGGCCATTTTCAGTAATCAAAACAGTATGTTCAAAATGCGCCGACAAACTTCCATCCGCCGTTTTAACTTCCCATTGTCCATCAGAACATGAAATATCTGGCAACCCTAAATTAACCATAGGCTCAATTGCAAGAACCATTCCAGCAAGCAATCGAGCTCCTTTGCCAGGCAAACCATAATTTGGAATTTCAGGACTCTCATGCAAATTCTGCCCCACTCCATGCCCAACAAACTCTCTAACTATTCCATAGGAAAACAAATCAACGTAAGCTTCAATAGCATGCGATATGTCACCTACTCGATTGCCAACAACAGCCTTTTCTATGCCGCAAAAAAGAGCTTTTTGAGTCACTTCCAGCAACCCACTTGCCTGCCGGCTCACTTCTCCAACCTTGAATGTGAAAGCATTATCGCCACTATAGCCATCAAACTTTGCTCCAACATCAACACTAACTATATCACCAGTTTTTAAAACAACCTCTTTTGACGGAACTCCATGAATTATAGTATCATTAATCGAAATGCAACACGATGCCGGAAAACCTTCATAGTTCAAAAAACTGGGTTCTGCCCCACTACTTATAATAAACATACGAACTTTTTCGTCGATCTCCCAAGTTGAAACCCCTTCAACACACAAAGTTCCAGCCAACTGAAGCGCTTGAGCAGAAATTTTTGCCGCTTTCCTAATAACCTCAATTTCGCGATCACTTTTCAAATTAACCATGTGGACTCACCAATAACCTTCAATATATTGCGCTTGACCTGATTTGCATCATCATCACCATCACCGCTAACACTAAAATATTTTTTCTGGTTTGAATAATAGGCAACAAGTGGCTTGGTCTGCGTCCTATAAACCTTTAAACGCTGCAAAATAGTTTCGGAAGAATCATCACTTCGTCGAATCAGCCGACCCCCACAGCAATCACAAATTCCTGCCTTTTGCGGCATCTTAAATTCTGTGTTGTAGGTTTCACCACAATTTTCACAAACCCTCCTACACGCTAAGCGCTCAACAATGGTTTTTTCACTAACCAAAATTTCAACAACCTTATCAACAACAATATTGAGCCGCTCCAAAAGCTTTGCTTGCGACAAACTACGCGGGAACCCATCTAAAATATAGCCATTTTTGCAATCAGCCGAATCAACCCTGCTTTTTAAAACCTCTCCAATTAACACATCAGGAACTAACTCACCAGCATCAACATAGCTTTTTATTAGTTCAACCTCCGAATTTTCAACTGAACTGGCCTTGCTGGCTCGCTCTATTTTTGCACGTAAAAGCTCTCCGGTCGAAATCGCAGGAATTTTTAACTCTTCACTCAACAACTTCGCCTGAGTTCCCTTACCAACTCCCGGCGCACCAAACAAAACCAACTTCATAACCAAAACCCCTGAAAATATAATTTATATTTCTTTATATTTTTAGATATTCCAGCTTATTCTAAAAACCCCTTATGCTTTTGCATCGTTATCTGCGAACCAATAACACGCACCGTTTCCAACGCCACCCCAACAATAATTATTATTGAAGTTCCACCAAGAGCCAAATTTTCACCTGTAAACTTAGCAAAAAATATTGGAGACACAGCAATAGTTGCCAAAATGAAGGCTCCAAACGTCGCTATGCGCCACAATACTTTTGATATGAAACTAACCGTCGGCTTACCCGATCTTATGCCTGGAATGGAACCGTTGCTCTTAATCAGATTATTAGAAATTTCAACTGGATTATATTGCACCGAAATATAGAAATAATTAAACATAACTATTAGAATAAAATACATCAAAGCATATTTTAAAGAATTGTTCTGAAACATGGAACAAAACTTGTAGGCAAACGAATTAGGATCAAACCGCACAAACCTGTTAATCATGTCAGGCACGCCTAAAATACAACTAGCAAAAATTATGGGCATAACCCCACTCATGCTAATTTTTATGGGAAGATAGGCACTTTGACCAGCAAACATCTTGCGCCCAACAACCCTTTTAGCATATTGAATAGGAATCTGGCGCTCACCCAAATGCATCACAACTATTACAAGAATCATTATGAAAAACACAGCAATAACCGCGGGAATATAAATCAAATACTTGCGTTCCCCACCTGCAGCCTTCTGACACATCTTAACCACACTAGCAACTGCATCGGGAACTCTAGAAACTATTCCAGCAAACAAAATTATAGATATTCCATTTCCAAGACCATTATCACTGACACGCTCACCCAACCAAACAATTAAAACAGCTCCTGCTGTGAACGCCACCACAATTACCACAAAAGCAAAAACTCCATCCAAACCCTTAACGTAACGAATAGCACTGCTTGCACGAAGCAAAACGTAATAGCCACTTGCCTGAATAACTGCCAAAACCATGGTTAAATACCGTGTAATCTTTGTTAACTTCTTGCGCCCAAATTCGCCTTCTTTTTGCAACTTCTCAAATTTCGGAATAGCAAAAGTTAAGAGCTGAACTATAATGGAAGAATTAATATAAGGTGAAATCGACATAGCAAAAATCGTGGCATGCTGCAATCCACCACCCGACAAAACATCCAAATAGTTCAAAAAACTTCCGCTGTCACTTATGGCTTGCTTAACATATTCAGCATTAATAAACGGAACAGTTATCGCCGATCCAAAACGATATATTAATATTATGAAAATGGTAAACATTATTTTATCTTGCAAATCTTTAGATGAAAAAATCTTCGAAAATGTTTTCCACATATACTACACTACCTCTGCCTTTCCATTAGCAGCTTCAATTTTTTGTTTGGCCACCTTCGAAAACTTTGCCGCCACAACATGAAATTTTTTTGACAACTCGCCTTCTCCCAAAACCTTCAAACCATCATATTCTTTTTTTAATATGCCCGCTTCCTTCAAACTAGCAAAATCAATCCTAGCTCCTTCATCAAAATTCAAAAAATCCCGCAAATTAACTATAGCATATTTCTTAGCAAAAATATTGTTGAAACCGCGCTTTGGAACTCGTCTTTGAAATGGCGTTTGCCCTCCTTCAAAACCTGGTCGAACTCCTCCGCCCGAACGCGCTTTCTGCCCCTTATGGCCCTTTCCAGCCGTTTTACCCCAGCCAGAACCTGCGCCTCTTCCAATTCGTTTGCAAACCCGCTTGAAATTCGATGACACTCGCAATTCATGCAACTTCACTGTGATTGTTTCCTTTCTATTTTTTTAGTAGATAAAAACTAATTAACTTCAATCATGTGCGAAACTTTGTTTATCTTTCCCATGGTTGCAGGACTATTCGGCTGTTTTGATACATCACCAATTCTACGCAAACCAAGCGATGCTAAAACCGAAATCTGCGTCTTTGTTGCCCCTATCAAACTTTTTTTTAACTTAACACTCAAAACCTTCTCCATAACTAACCTCCTAATTCAAAACCTGATAGGGCGTTTTTCCCCTGACAGCAGCAACACCTGCCAAACTCCGCAAACTGCAAAGCCCCTCAAACGTTGCCCTAACAACATTAATTGCGTTATTACTGCGAATCGACTTAGTCCTAATATCTTTAACACCTAACAACTCAACCACTGCCCTGACAGAACCACCCGCAATCAAACCAGTTCCTTTCGGCGCCGGCTTTAAAAGAACCTTTCCTGCTCCAAACACCCCAACTATTTCATGCGGAATGGTTGTTCCTCTAAGCGCAATAGTTCGAATGTTCTTTTTGGCATTCTCAATGCCCTTCCTAACAGCATCAGGAACCTCACTAGCCTTGCCTATTCCCATTCCTACTTTGCCCTTGCCGTTTCCAACCACAACCAATGCAGTAAATTTAAAAATCCTTCCACCCTTAACGGTTTTTGCTACCCTATTAATTGAAACAACCCTCTCTTGAAACTCAGAAGCTACTTTTTCATTCTTGCTCTTTCTGGCCAAAACAAATTCCCCTATTCTTATCTAAAATTTTAAACTGCTTTCACGCGCGCCTTCTGCAACGCTTGCAACCCTACCATGATATATATATCCGCCTCGATCAAAAACCACCTGACTAATACCCTTTTCCACAGCACGCTTGCCAATCAATCTTCCAACCTCTCTCGCAGCCTTCATGTTGCCTCCAGTGCCAACAGAAAAATTCTTCTCATTTGAAGACGCACTAACAAGCGTTCTTCCCGCTACATCATCAATTATTTGAGCATAAATATGTTTAGCCGACCGAAACACACTGAGCCGCGGCTTATCCGGCATTCCAAAAATCTTATTGCGAATCTTTAAATGTTTTCTACGCCTATTTTCTGAATTCAACTAAAAAACCTCCTTCCACAAAACACTTTAAATCTCTAACTCTTAGCGCCCTTACCAGCTTTTCCTGCCTTGCGTTTAATTACTTCGCCGACATATTTTATTCCCTTACCTTTGTAGGGTTCCGGTGGCCTTTTTGCCCTTATTTCAGCTGCAAACTGACCAACCTTTTGTTTATCGGGCCCCAAAACAGCTATAGAATTTTGATCTTTAACTTCTATGGTTATTCCATCAATCTCAGGAACAACAACCTGATGAGAAAACCCCAAATTCATAACCAAATTCTTACCTTGTTTTTGAACCCTGTAGCCCACTCCATCAACCTCAAGTTCTTTCCTAAAACCTTCGGTTACGCCTTTAATCATATTATAGATAAGCGATCTAGTCAAGCCATGCAAGCTCCTATACTTTTCATCATCACTCGGCCTCTTAACAACAACAAAACCATCGGCCATTTCAACAATCATATTCGAATCAAACCGAACTTTTAAGTTGCCTTTAGGGCCTTTCGTGCTGATTTCATTACCATTTATTTCAACATTAACGCCGTCTTCAATTTTAATCGGCTGCTTTCCAATTCGCGACATATTAAACTCTCATCCTCCTCACCAAACAAACGCTAAAACTTCTCCACCAACTTTTGCCTTCCTAGCTGTTTTATCAGCCATAATGCCCTTTGAAGTTGAAACAATCGCAACTCCAAGCCCTTTCATAACTTTTGGCAAATTTTCACAGCTACTATATTTTCTAAGGCCAGGTTTTGAAACTCTTTCAAGCCCAAGGAGCACCGGCTCTTTACCATTATTCAAATATTTTAACTGGATTTTTATTATTCCTTG